>CANQLK010000158.1 GCA_947624665.1 Candidatus Gastranaerophilales bacterium | reverse complement strand
TAACGTTAATTGATACACCCGGGGCATATCCGGGCATGAAAGCCGAAGAAACGGCACAAGGTACGGCGATTGCCGTAAATTTAAGAGAAATGGCAAAACTTAATGTTCCGATAATTGCGGTAATTACGGGGGAAGGCTGTTCGGGAGGTGCTTTAGGACTTGCTGTTGCAGACAGAGTATATATGCTTGAGCATTCATATTACACGGTTATTTCACCCGAAGGCTGTGCTTCAATTCTTTGGAGAGATGCCGCAAAAGCAGAAACAGCCGCAGAAGCATTGAAAATAACGGGCGAAGATTTATTAAAGCTTGATATAACAGACGGAATAGTAAAAGAACCTTTAGGCGGTGCTCATTGTGATTATCAGGAAATGGGCAGTAACCTTAAAAGTACTATTCTTAAAGCTATCAATGAACTTGAAAAAATCGCACCCGATAAATTAAGAGCGGAAAGATATAATAAATTTAGAAGAATGGGTGTATTTTGTCAGTAGCAGATAAAACTTATTGGGAAGTATGTATTGAGATTAATCCTGTTTGTGCTGATATTCTTTGCGATATTATTCAGTCAAATTTTGATTGCGAAGGAATTATCACGGCAGAAGAAGAATATAAAAATCTTGAGCTTGTAAGAACAAGCGAGAATATACTAAAAGCATATATAGTTGCAGAAACACTTGATTTTGACGAAATAAAAAGTTTTTTCCAAACTAAAAGACAAGAGCTTATAGAAAAAGAAATTTTTTCTTCTGATATAGGCACTTGGAATGTAACGGTAAAGAAGCAGGAAATAGTTGACTGGTCTAAAAAATGGAAGGAATTTTGGAAACCGTCCAAGATTTCAGATAGGATAGTTATATGCCCAACGTGGGAAAAATATGAAGCAAAATCTGATGAAATTGTCGTAAATATAGACCCGGGTAATGCATTTGGAACCGGGACTCATGCTACAACACAGCTTTGTGTAAAAGCGTGTGAAAAATATATGGTAAAAAATTCTATCGTGGCAGATATAGGCTGCGGTTCGGGCATTCTTGCAATATGCGCAAAAAGATTAGGTGCAGCTTCGGCTGATGCCGTTGATATTGATGAAACGGCAATCGAAACAGCGAAAATAAATGCAAAAGTTAACAATGAATTAATTAATTTTAAAACCGCTTCATCGGAAATTCTTGAAAGCGAAAAATACGATTTTGTGTTTGCAAACATTTTACATAATGTTTTAGCAGATATTATGCCTGATTTAAAGCGAATAATGAAGATAGGCGGTAAAATAGTTTTAAGCGGAATATTAGAGGGAAAAGAACCCGTTGTTATAGAATCCGTAAAAAAGAATAATTTAAAAATTATAGACGAACAAAAGCAAAAAGAATGGCTGTCATTTGTTGTTCAGAGGGAGGATTAAGTATGTCAAAAGTTGCAATAATAATACCTGCGAGATACAATTCAAAAAGACTTCAGGGGAAACCGTTGATAAAGGTTAATAATAAACCGATTATACAATGGGTATGGGAGAAAGCAGTAAAAGTAAAATCAGCGGATGCTGTAATTATTGCAACGGATAACAAAGAAATATATGATTGTGCAAAATCATTTAAAGCCGATGTTGAAATGACAAGCGAACAACATAAATGTGGCAGCGACAGAATAGTAGAGGTAGCGCAAAGACATCCCGATTTTGAATATATTATAAATCTTCAAGGCGATGAACCAATGATAGATGTAAAATGTGTTGAGAAAGTTATAAGCCTGATAAAAAAAGACAAGTCGGCAGATATATCCACACTTCTTGCAGAAATCGGCGAAAATGAAGATTTTGATGATCCGAATATGGTAAAATGTGTTACCGATATTAACGGATATGCTCTATATTTTTCCCGTTCAAAAATTCCTTATGAAAGAAATATGAATATTGCTAAATTATATAAACATATAGGAATCTACGGCTATAAAAGAGAGTCATTATTTAAAATGACAAAATATGAACAGCCTGCAATTGAACGAGCAGAAAGTCTTGAACAATTAAGAGCTTTATATAACGGAATGAAAATTATAACCGCAGTTGTTAAATATAATTCCATAGGAATTGATACAATAGAAGATTTGCAAGCATTTAGAGAGCTTGTGGAAAAATAAAAAACAGATTACATATACTGTTCTTCTTGCAAAGCAACGGCGCATATTGAAGTAGAAAGGATACAGACTCTTTTAACAGGGCCTATCGTATTTTTCTCAATAAGTTTTGGAGTCGGCGAATTTAATTTCAAGACCTGAGAAAGTTCTTCATATAACCCGAGCGGATTTTCTACATACAGTACCAAAGGTGCGGTAGTTCCTTTTAAAAATACAAGTACGGATACTCTTTTTTTCATATTTGCTTGTGAAAACGGCTGCGGCATATTATCTCCTTTACTCATTAATCTTTATATATAGATATTATTAGATTATTAAGCAAAGGTCAATAATTATTAAACCGAGTTTATTGCTTCAAATGCAATAATGTGATCATCACAAATGCATACGCTTTGTCTGTGTTCGGTTTGCCTCAAACCGTCCGTAAACATCATATCAACATCTTCCAAGCAGACAATATCTTCATCATCATAGTCTTCGACAAGACAGCCTACGGCACAAAATTTCATCGTACATATTCTTACACGTTTTGTACAGTGTTTTTTTAATTGTCTAATTAATGATTCTTTTTTATTTCTCATTTTTACCTCTTTTTATAGAATATAAAGAAGTTTTAGAGAAATTAAAACGGAAATACGGTCTAGTCTGTTTATCCATGTTTTTTAAGTAATTCATTCAAAGATTTATTAACATCATCAAAGCCGAGTCCAACGGAATTAGCCCTTGCAACGCAAATCAGAGAAATATAATCATTAATAAAAGTATTTTCCGAATTTTTAATAAATAATCTGAAATTTTCTCTCAGAAGTCGTTTAATTCTGTTTCTGACAACGGCACGTTTATGAATTTTTTTTCCTACAACAAAACCGAATTTTGTAATTATATCGGGATTTGTTTTTTTCTTGCCGAAATATATACAAAACTTATCATCAGCTATATAGTTTTTCAATCTGTACGTAGCATCAAAGGCTGAATATTTTTTAAGTCTGTATATTTTATTAAGCATAGAGAAATCCGAGTAATTTTAAAAAAGGACCGACAAAGCAGTCCTTTTATATTTAAAATAAAGAAAACGAAATTAATTAAGCTCTTTCTTTAGCAGTAATAGCTAATTTATGACGACCTTTAGCTCTTCTTCTGTTTAAAACTTCCTGACCGCCTGCTGTAGCCATACGAGCTCTGAATCCGCTGACATTTTGTCTTTTTCTTTTTGTTCCTTCCAGAGTACGTCTCATTTTATTTCTCCTTGAATGTATCGTTTTTCATTGTATCATAATAAATAAGACATAACATAAAGTCAATCACAAAAATATAAAGGTTAAATTATATGAACAAGATAGGATTTATAGGCGGCGGAAAAATGGCTTCCGCAATTCTCAAAAGCATTATATCTTTCGGTTATGCTTCTTGTGAGAATATTTTCGTGTCGGATAAAAACGAAAATAATCTTATTTCCTTAAAGGAAAAGCATAACATTAACACTTCAAGCAATAATTCGGATATCGTAAAAAACTGTAATATCGTGATTATTGCTGTTAAACCATATACGGTAAAAGAAATTCTGACCGAAATAAAACCGTTTTTGACCGAAAATCATTTATTAATGTCAATAGCTGCGGGAGTTTCTATAAAAACCATTGAAAATATTACGGGCAATGTACCTGTTATTAGAGTAATGCCTAATAATCCTGCTATGGCAGGTGCCGGCATGAGCGCAATTTGTTCGGGAACCTGCGCAAACGAGTCGCATGAAACAACAGCCTTAAATATTTTTAAATGTGCCGGCAGAGTTATTAAGACAGAAGAAAAGAATATTGATATTATTACGGCGATATCAGG
>CANQLK010000157.1 GCA_947624665.1 Candidatus Gastranaerophilales bacterium | reverse complement strand
GCCGAAGTCAGTCATCGCACCTACACCCATAAATATAATTAACGGGAATAATCCTTTATCAATACCTGCGGCAAAAATAATACCCAAAAATCCGTTGGGGCCTGCTATTTCTTCGCCTAACGGCATCGGAATATTTGACAGTATTCCGCCAAAAGCAATAGGAACGAGTAATAGAGGTTCAAATTGTTTTTTAATTCCCAGCCAAAGAAGGAAACAGCAAACAAGAATCATAATCGGCTGACCGAAATGAGCAAGGAATTGTTCAACGATAGTTCCGTCGACGTTGTTATTTGCTGTTTGTATAAAATTATAAATCCCGGTAGATTGCCATAAAGCATTTAAACCGTCTGCTAATTGCATAAAATACCTCCTAACCTACCGTAGCCATAACCTGACCGGTTTGAACTTTGTCACCTTGAGAAACGGTAATTGATTTAACAACACCTGAAACGGGAGCTTTAATCGGAGTTTCCATTTTCATAGCTTCAATAACTAAAATTTCTTCATTTTCAGCTACTTCATCACCAACCGATTTTAAAACTCTAAGAACAGCACCCGGCATAGGAGCTTTAACCTCTTTACCTTCACCTGTAGAAACGGTTTGAGAAGCTTCTTCAATACCGTCTTTAATATCATAATTATATTCTTTGCCGTTAACAATTGCTTTACCGTTTTGGAATTTAACACCGTATTTTTTACCGTTAACGGTAACAGTGCAAGCATCCGAAGCTGAAGCAGAAGCGGCAGCTTTAGCCTTACCTGCGCTTTTATCAACGGAAACAACTCCTTTACCGAGAAGGAAATCAATACCTTTATCAACATTTCCGTCTTTGCAGGCAGCAGCGATAAAGAGATTTTCGTCGGTAACGGGGAGACCTGCTGCTTCAAGTCTTTTAGCTGCGGCAGCCAGACCTTTTTCGGGGTCTTTATCATTTAAATCAACTACTTTTTCGGTAGTCGGCTGCATATTTAATTTTTCGGAAGCCCATTTTACTAACTCGGGATCAGGCTCACAAGGTGTTTTACCGAAATATCCCAAAAGCATTTTAGCATACCCGGGGTTAGCATTTTCCCAAGGATGTTCTGAAATTGCATTTAAGAATGACTGTTGAGCATAGAATTGAGAAACGGGAGTAACAGAAGTAGCAAAACCGCCTCTTTCAACAACCTCTTTCATATTAGCAATTAATTTAGGGAATTTATCAAGCATACCCATATCTTTTAATTGGTTAACCGTAGTAGCAGTAGCACCGCCCGGTAGAGGAGCCTGAATTAATATAGGATTTACGGCTAAAGAGATAGGAGAAATCGGGTAATCTTTCATACATTCCTTAAAGATTTCTTCCGTTTCCATAACTTTTTCAATATTAAGTCCCAAATCATAGTCCGTACCTTTAAGTGCGTGCCACATAGAAATAATATCAGGCTGACCCGTACCGCCTGAAACAGGTTTCATAGCGAGGTCAATACCGTCGGCACCACCGTCCAATGCAGCCAAATAGGCAGCTAAACCTGTACCTGCCGTTTCATGGGAATGAAATCTGATATGGAAATCGCTTCCTAAAATTTCACGAGCCATTTTAACGGTTTCATAAACTTTTCTGGGATTAGATGTACCTGAAGCATCTTTAAATGCTAAAGAATCAAAAGGTAAACCTGAGTCTAAAATGTTTCTTAAAACTCTTTCATAGAAAGCAACGTCATGAGCGCCATGACATCCGTGAGGAAGCTCCATCATAGTAATTGTTACTTCATGAAGAAGTCCGTGTTTTTTTATGCTGTTTGCAGAATCAATTAAATTGTTAACATCATTTAAGGCATCGAAGTTTCTAATAACATTAACACCGTGTTTAGCAAACATTTTAGCGTGTAAATCAATAACGTCACGCGGCTGAGAATTTAAACCTACGACATTAACACCTCTTGCCAACGATTGTAATTTAACATCAGGGCCGACAGCGGCTCTAATTTTATCCATTGTTTCAAATGCATTTTCGTTACAAAAGAATATAGGAGCCTGAAATCTTGCACCGCCTGCGGTTTCAAAATGTTTGATACCCGCATTAACTGCTGATTGAAGAGCAGGAATAAAGTCATCAACAAGAACTTTAGCTCCGTAAATTGATTGGAAACCGTCTCTGAAAGAAGTATCCATCACTTTGATTTGTTTTTTAGCCATTTTTTCTCCCTCTTATAAAATCAAAAACTATTTACCAATTTTAGCGGCAGCAATAGCAATTGCCACTTCAACGTCATTAGAAATTTGTTTAACTGTATTTTTAACGGTTTCAACCTTTTCGGGGAATATTTTATTAAGATATCCGACAATTTTGCCCATTAAAGAAACGGCGAACCAAAGTATTATAAGGAAACTGAAAACAGTACCCATGCCGGTTGCCATTAAAGCTAAACCATTGTTTAACATAGTAAATCTCCTGTTATTATCTTATATTCATTATTCAAATTATCTTTAACCGAGAGAAAGCCTTTATCATCGACAGAGTCGGCAAAATATTCTTTTTTCTCTCCGTTTTCACTGATTTTTATATTTTTTCCCAAGAAAAAACATCTTTTTATATATTCATCTTTTATATACTTAAACCCGTAATTTATGAAGTTATTATAGTTTTCAAAAAAAGCACTGCAAATGTTTTTTACGATTGTATCACAATCAAAAATTTTATTTGTTAAACAATATAAAGAAACAGCTTTCTGGTCAATCAAGCCGAGAGTTTTAGCATTCATATTAACATTAAGCCCCAGACCTAAAGCAATACCTTTTATATTATTATTTTCCATATACGTTTCAGCAAGAATACCCGAGATTTTTGCGCCGTCAATCAAAATATCATTAGGCCATTTAATGACAGGATTCAAATTAAAATCACGTTCCAATATATTGCAAAGGACGACGGATAAATATTGAGTGAGATTTGGAAGCGGATAAGAAGATAAATCGGAAGGTTTAAGAACGATAGTCATAAAAATATTTTCCGAATTATCATCAAAGAGCCATTTTCTGTTATATCTGCCACGCCCTGAAGTTTGTTTAGCAGTATATATAACAGAAGCATTATCCAAAAACGGCATATTTTCTATAGCATATCCGTTAGTGGAGGGTACTACTTCCAGTGTTACTATTGAATATCTCGACATGTCCAAATTAACCATAATCAAATTTATAGTAACACAAACAAAATTAAATTTACATTAAATATGATTTAATCAGATTTTTTCAAGGAAAGGCATTAATTTTTCAAACATATATTTCAAGAGAAGCTTATTATGGATAAGCATATTTTTTGAAATACAATCAACATTATGTTTTTGGGCAATTTTTTCAATATTATACATAGCCGAGATAATGACTATTCTAGTCATATCATATTCTTTAACCTGCCTGATATTTTCGATAAGCCATTCGCCTGCGAGCTTAGGTTCAAAATCGGATTCCATTTGTAAATCGGTAATAATGACAGCAAAAGGGAATTCCAAATTTTGTTTTATCAAATTTAACCCTTCTTTAGCAGAAGCGGCATAAGTAATTTCAAAGAGTTTACCGTAAAGCTCGGTAATGACTCCGCTATGAAAACTTCGCCACAATTCTGTATCATCAACTATTAATATTTTATTTCTCATAACTAGATTATACACAAGTATAATTTTTTCACAAAATATTAACAGAAATTAGGATAAAAAAACGGTAAAAAAAATTTATAATATAAAAAAATTTTGTAAAGCGGAAAAGAAGTATGAAAGAAAAGATAGTAAATTATTTTAGGAATATAGTAAATAAAATAATAAAAATAAACAAATACATATCGGAGAACGAGAATAACAGATATTCAAATAATCCGTTTAATATTCCAAAGACGTACATTTGGATAGAGAAATAGGGATATATTTAATTTAGTGTTGCAAAGCTCATTCTTCGCTTGGCTACCCGAAAAGCGTGTGCACATCCGTCAACGATGTGGTGTGCCA
>CANQLK010000156.1 GCA_947624665.1 Candidatus Gastranaerophilales bacterium | reverse complement strand
GGAAAATGAATGTTAGAATAAAAGATGGAGCCGGCACAGTCAGCACAGTTAATTGGGATACATACAACGTAGGTAAAAATGCTACCGTTAACTACGAATTTACAGGTCATAACCAAACTTCAATCAACAAAGTAAATGCAGCAAACGGTTTATCACAAATCTACGGTCAGATAACCGATTCAGGCTGCGCAGGCTGTGGTTATGAAGCTTCCGGTAAAATCATCTTATTAAACCCGAACGGTGTTTTATTCGGTGAAGGTGCTAACGTTAACGTAAATTCGTTTACCGTTTCTAATATGGACGGAGATTATGATGCCGTTAACAAAACAATGAAGTTTACTAAAGGTCAAAGCCAAAAGAATTTTGGTATCGTAGTTGAAAAAGATGCAAAAATTCATGGCGATAAAAACGTCGCTTTCGCTACAGATAATGTTACAATGTATAACGGTTCTCAAATTTCCACAAATACAGGTAAAAACGTTGGCGACTATGCTTACGGAAAAGTTAAAATCGTTACCTCTGACGGCGTAAATTTTGAATACTACAACAACGGTGCAATAAAAGACATTAAAAATGCCAAAACTTCTTCGGATAAAATGTACGTTTCTTTAAACGGTACAATAGATTCCGGTCATATCGATATAAGAAATTATTCAAACAATGAAGGTAGCGAAATTAACCTTAAAGGTGCTAATTTAAAAGCTACAAAAGCTGAATTAGGTAATGACGGTAATATTTGGTTAACTTCTTACAATAAGATTGTATCCGAAAATACTAATTATAATGCAGGTAGTGACGTTGACTTCGCTGCAGAAAAGAAAATATCTTTAGGTGATGATAACTTAAAAGCAGGAAGAAATGTTATATTAACCTCTAATTCAGGTGATATCGGTGTAGATAAAACCATTGTCAATGCTAAAGATGTTAATATCACGGCAGGTAAAGTTGCTTCCATTCAAAACGCTTCTGAAATTAACGCTGATAACTTGAATATAAACGGCAGTGATGTTTATATCACAAGCTCAAATGTTAATCTTAACAAAAAATTAAAAGCTGATGCAAAAACAGGTGACATTTGGACTAGCGGTTCAAACATTAAAGCAGGTGAAGAAATTAATCTTAAAGCTGCTCACGATGTATTCGGCGATGCTAATGTTAATAACAGTTTAGTAGTTGCCAATGCAGGTAATGATATTAACCTTAACTTAAAAAATGTTTCTGACAGAAATAAAGGTATAATCGCTGAAGCTGCTAAAAATGTTACATTAGAAACTGACGGTACTTTATCAGTATCAAGCATTATTTCAAGAGATGGCAATGTTACTCTTACAGCTAAAAATGTAATCGCAGGTCTTCCTTATACAACTAACGAAAAAATCCCTACAGACCCCGATCAAAGTCCTCGTTCTTACATTTATGTTAAAAACGGTACTTTCACCTCAAATACACCTGATGATCCGTTTGTAGTTACTTTATCAGATACTCCCGTAAGAGGTGGTCAGTACTACGAAAGACATCACATTCAATACGGTGACGGTCAGGAAAAAATCCTTTTAATCACTGATTTACCTTCTGATTTGAGCAAACCTCAAATTGAACCTTCAGTTTCCGAATTACCTTCTTTCGAGCTTGATGATGAACAAGCTGAAATGCTAAACAGAATTCCAAGACAGCCTGAAGTATTTAACAATAATGTTTCTATTACAAACAACAAGACTGCTTTGGTTGATGTATTCGCTGCAGCAAGCCAAATCGAAATTGAAGAAGATGAAGAATAATTAAATCTTTTTTAAATATAAAGAGAGCCAAATTTGGCTCTCTTTTTTTATTGATTAAACAACTAAGTTATTATAACATGTATTTAAGGTTAGGTTTAAGAAAGTTATTTATGAAAAAATTATTGTTGTGTTTGACTTTGTCTTTTTTTGTTGGAAGCTCTGCTTTCGCTGACTCCGTTGCAATCAGAAATTATCCCGTCAGCTCTAAATCAGCAATTCAATCTTCAAGAATTTTGTATTCAAATGCAAGAAATTTAAATCAAAAAGATGAATCTCTTTTGTGTGCCATTAAGGAAATTCAAAACAGTATTACACAAAATCCGAATGACTACTTTTTATATGCATCGTTAATCGATTTGTATATAAAAGCAGGCATGTTTGATAAAGCTTATGATCAGCTTATATTTTTATCTAATTTAGCTTCTAAAAACATGCTTGATTCAAATACTTTACAAAAATTGAACAATATTTATCAGGTAAATAAAACAAACCTCAAATTCATTACAAACGATAAGGATTTAATGTACTTAAATATGTCATTGCTGGCTATAATACAAAATGATGTTGTAAAATCAGCCGATTATATTTCTTATACTTCGATTAACAAGGAAAATCAGGATAAAATTGATAATACTCTCAGAATAATTTTCAATAAAATAGCTGACGGGCAAAAATCCGTTGAGTTTTGCGATAAAATTTTATTAAAAAATCCTAAAAATGCTTATGTCTTAAAACAAAAAGCTTTATTCCTCGAACAGTTAAACAGACCAAAAGAAGCTTGTGATTCATATTTGGAAGTTCTGTCATTAAATTCTGATGATGCCGATTCTAAGTTCTTTATTTTTAAATATTTAAAAGAAAAAGGTGTTTCCGAAAAAGAAATCTTCAAAAAAATATACAAAACCGATAAGCCTGATTATAATAAGGCATATTACGAAATAGCGGATATGTTTTTAAAAAGCGGTAACAGTTCCGTTGCTGCAAAATATGCTCAAGTACTTGTAAATAAATATCCCGATAATGCTAACGGATATATTTTGTTATCGGAAATATATAAAAAAGAAGGCAAATTAAAAGAATCTTATGAAGCATTGGAAAAAGTTCGTGATAAAGCTGACAGTAATGAAGCAGTTTCTAAATATAATGTTATGTTGGCAAAATTATCCGATGAACCTTTAAAAGAAGCTAATTCACTCATAATGAACGGCTTGTATGAACAGGCTTTGGAAGTTTTGGACAGTGCCGATCAGGGTAATTTATATGTCATTCTGACTCAAGCAAGGGCTAACTACCTTTTAAAAAATAAGGAAAATACTTTTGACTTATTAAATAAGGCTATGTCTTTGTTTCCTGAAAATTCAGATGTATATTGCGCTTTCGGGTATATCTATTTGCAGGAAAAAGATATAGATACGGCAAGAAAATATACAAATAAATCTTTGAAAATTAATCCTCAAAATAAAACGGCTTTAGATCTCTTGGATATGGTTAATCAGGCCGAAACCGATACAATGATGAATAATATCATTACAAACTATGAGTCGCAAAATTACACCGAAACTATGAGGTTAATTGATGAAGCGCTTGAAATTAATAAAAAAGATTCTAATTTATATTTTTATAAGGCTTTAACTTATATCGCTCAAAATAATTATGCGGCTTCTACAGCATCCTTGTACAAATGTATTGAGCTTGATAAAAATAATAAACCCGCATATTTCTATTTGGCAAGTGCTTTTGATAATTTATCGGAGCCTGAAAATGCTCTTATTAATTATAAAAAATTTATTAATCTTTTAGGCGAAGAAGATTACGGCGAAAGTGAAAGACGTAATTATGCCTTGTATCGAATAAAAAAATTATCGCAAAAATAGTGCTTTTTAGTTAACAATATTTGACAATTCAATACAAATTGCTTTTATTTTGCTATTATTTAGTAATGGATATATTTAAAACATTCGAAATATTTTTATCTGCGCCCATAAGCATAATTCATAAAAGAAACATCAAAATTATGCATGTAGAAACAAATATTTTTGCGCAAAAAATGCCCTTAGATATTAATTTGGAAGATAATGACATAGAACTTACCGTGTATAACAATCAAAAAGTTTACAATTTATTATCGACGGTAATTTATAAGAGAAGAATGAAAAATGAAAATAAAAAATGCAAAGTTCATAATTAGTGCGCCGACAATAAAAGAATGTCCAAATACGGGTC
>CANQLK010000155.1 GCA_947624665.1 Candidatus Gastranaerophilales bacterium | reverse complement strand
TAAATTAAGAAGCTTCCTGCCTTCTGCTGCTTCGGTTAAAAACCCTATTGATATGATTGCTTCCGCTCCTATCGAACACTATATGCAAACATTGGAAACAGTTATTGCCGATGAAAATGTTGATATGATTATGGTTATCTACTTGCCTTTCTTAGGCTTGAAGGATATAGATGTAGCACATGCTCTGATGGAAATTAAAGCTAAAAATCCTTCTAAACCTATTTTAGGTGTATTCATGACTACTAATGACTTCTTTACAAAAATATCAAATATGGAAGTTAATATGCCGTTCTATATGTACGCAGAAGAAGCTGCAGAAGCTTTATGCAGATTAGACCAACAAAGACAATGGATGCAAAAACCTATGGGCAAAATCCCTTGCTACGATGTTGACAGAACTAAAGTTGAACAAATAATTAAAAAATCTGTTTCTGAAGGTCGTGACCAATTAACTACTTTAGAAAGTATTGATGTTCTTCAAGCTTATGGAATAAGAGCTTGCAAATACGGTTTGGCTACAAATATTGATGAAGTTGTTAATTTAGGTAACTCAATCGGCTACCCTGTTGTTATGAAAATGACTTCAAAAACAACTTCTCACAAAACAGATGTCGGCGGTGTTGTTGTTAATATCAGAAGCGAAGAACAATTAAGAAATGAATACAATGCACTTCTGAAACGTCTTGAAGAAAAAGGTCTGCTTGAAGGCTTAGAAGGTGTTATTATTCAAGAAATGGTTAAAGGCTCAAGAGAAATGGTTTGCGGTATCGCAACAGACCCTCAATACGGCCCGATGATGATGTTCGGCTTAGGCGGTGTATTCGTTGAAGTTATGAAAGACGTAACTTTCAGAATTGCTCCTTTAACTGATGAAGATGCTATGGATATGATTACATCTGTAAAAGCATACAAACTTTTACAAGGTGCAAGAGGTACAACTCCTGCTAACATTAATCAAATTCAAGAAACTTTATTAAGATTGTCACAATTGGTTAATGACTTTAAATATATTGATGAACTCGATATTAACCCATTGTTAATATCCGAAAAAACAGGCGAAGGCATTGCCGTTGACGGTCGTATTAAAGTCAGAATGAAAGAAGCTCAAGAAGCTATTAAGGATTGCTGCAGCTGCTCTGCCGCTTGCTGATAATCTCTCTCATTCGCTTTGATTTCCTAAGGAACTGCAAATTTTGCAGTTCCTTTTTTATGATATAAAAATTAATTATTGCCAAAATATCAGTTTATTGTATAATAAAATAAGATATCAGTTAATTATAAGGTGTTGCTGCTTCATATATAATAATCATTATATATTTTTAAGCAGAATTGTATAAGAGATAGATGACTGTTTGTGATTTTAACTATAAGTATTTAAAAGATAATGCTACCGCAGGTAGTTGGCGCAGAGGCTGTGAATATCACCAAAAACAACAGGTGGATTCTTTTGAAGTCGGTAAAACAGGCGTTAAGGCGAAAGTTAAAGGTAATTTTAAATCATTCTATGATGTTGAATTGAAATTCAAAAAAAATTCCGTTGAACCTTCCTGCTCTTGTCCGTTAAAAGAAAAATGGTGCAAGCACGCTATTGCCGTTGCTATTAAAACTATTGAAGAAAATCATTATAACGATTTTCTTTTAAGACGTTATAAAATAGAACCTGATTACTCCGATTTCCAAACGGAAATGAATCCTGACCCCCAAGGCGGTTATATCTTCCACTTCAATGCAAAAAGAAGACAAAATTTCTTCTCCATTCTTGTTATGGACAGAAATACCAATAAGGTTATAAGAGATATTGAAGCTATTTTAAAAGCTTTGATTGCCGCTCAGAAAAGTAATCCCGACTTTGAACTTAATAGTTCTCAAAAGGTTGAACTTTCTATTTTTCAACTGCTTTTAAAAAATTCCAGGCTTGATAAAAAAGCAGGCTGGTATGATATTCCTATCGCTAAATTTGACGGATTTTTCCAGTTACTCGCTAAAGCTGATGATGTTATTGACGGTAAAACAAAAAATAAATTAGTTTTCTGCAATGATGAATGGAAACTGTCCTTATCTGTTAATTTCTCAATGGTGGGTAATGTTCTGTTGTCTTTGTACTGGCAAAGACCCGATAAAGATGACATTATTCCTTTTGAAGATGTAAGATATTTTTCAAGACAATTGAAATGGGGAAGATATAAAAATAAAATATTCCCTATAAATATTACACTTTCTGCACTCCCGCAAAATTTAATTAAATCGGCTTTCACAGATGTTAAAGATGCCGAAGGTGCTAAATTCCTTTATGAAGAACTGCCTAAATTAAGGCAGCTTATTCCCTGCGAAGTCTCCGAGGTTATTGATAAATTAATATTAGAACAAAAACCTCCCTTGAATATCGTGACTATGGGGCTTGACTATGACGGTGCCCTAAAGGCTGAATTGGAATTTGATTATGACGGTACTAGAGTTGCTTATTCAAAATCTGCTTCTAAAAGTCCTTATGTTACTATTAAAAAACCTAAAGAAGATTTATTGTATTGGGTAAAAAGAAATATTCCGCATGAAGAACGTGCTTATCAAATGCTTCTGGCATGCAAGTTCGCGCCCATGCAGACTAATAATCTGGCTATAGAAAAAGAAAATGCTATTGATTTCTATAACTATTATCTTAAACAGGCAGGCGACGGCTGGGTTTTTGAAGAAAAGGATGATATGTCTTTCTTCAAACTTTCTCCTAAGCCTTTTGAACTGGTCGCAGATATTGATTTTTCGATTGATTCTACCGACAGCTTTGAGGTTATGCTCTATGGTAAAGTCGGCGATGAAGAAATTCCTTTTGATGAGATTTATAATCTCTGCATAGAAGGTGATAAGTATTTAAGGGTTAAAAATTACGGATTTGTTGAAGTTCCTGTTCAGGATATCTTTTCTATATTGAAATCTTTTAACACTTTTGATGTCTATAAAAATGAAGATAACAGATATATAGTCAAAACCTATCGTGCAGGACTTTTATCCGAAATGCAAAATCTTGGATTTAAATTGAAAATGAGTCGAAGATTTTCTGCCTTTTGGAAACAGATTTCTACCTTCTCTACTATGGATAATGTTCCTATTCCTAAAGGTGTTAATGCGGAATTAAGAGAATATCAGGCTAAAGGTTTTAGTTGGCTTTGGTTCCTCTATAAATACGGTTTGAACGGTATTTTGGCTGATGATATGGGGTTGGGTAAAACTCTGCAAGCTCTTACCCTATTGCAAAAAGCTAAAGAAAAAGATAAAAAAGCTCCAACTCTTGTTGTTTGCCCGACTTCTGTCGTATTCAACTGGGAATCCGAAGTTCAAAAGTTTATTCCGTCTTTAAAATGTTTGAAATTGAGCGGAGGTGAACGTAAAGAACATTTCTGCGAAATCCCGAAAAATGATATAGTTATCACAAGTTATGCTCTTATCAGGCGTGATATTGAAAAACTTAAAAAATATGATTTCAGGTATATTATTCTCGATGAATCACAAAATATAAAAAATCCCGAATCTATGACGGCAAAATGCATAAAAATGTTGAATTCACAGCATAAACTTGCATTATCTGGTACTCCTATTGAAAATAAGCTTGAAGAATTATGGTCTGTCTTTGATTTCCTAATGCCCGGATTTTTGCTTAATTTATCCGAATTTAATTACAGGTATGTTAATCCTATAGTGGAACGTGGTGAAAAAATAGTCGAAAAACGTTTAAAATCGCAAATTTATCCGTTTATTCTTCGCCGTATGAAACGTGACGTTGCTAAGGATTTACCCGATAAAGTCGAAAATATTGCTTATTGTGAACTTACTCCCGAGCAAAAAGACTTTTATCTTGAAGTTTTGGACTCCACTAAAGAAGAATTATTTAAATCTATTGCGGAAAACGGTCTTGAAAAGAGCCGTATGAGTATATTCTCCGCACTTCTGCGATTGCGCCAAATATGCTGCCATCCTATGCTCTATGATAAAGAAAATAAAAAAGGCATACAAACCTCAGGTAAGTTTGAACAACTTAAATCAATGCTTGAAGAAATTATTTCCGAAGGCCATCGAATTCTTTTATTCTCCCAATTCGTTGATATGCTTGATATTATTAAGGAA
>CANQLK010000154.1 GCA_947624665.1 Candidatus Gastranaerophilales bacterium | reverse complement strand
AGAAATGGGCAATAGAGAACGGAAGAAAATATTTCTCGGTAGCATCAGGCGGAGGAACGGGAAGAACATTACATCCCGATAACGTAGCAGCAGGCCCGGCATCATACGGAATGACGGATACAATGGGAAGAATGCATAGTGATGCACAATTTGCAGGTTCTTCATCAGTACCTGCCCACGTAGAAATGATGGGTGTAATAGGAATGGGTAATAATCCGATGGTAGGCGCAACGGTAGCAGTAGCTGTTGCTGTTGAAAAGGCAATGAATTAACAAAACAACAAAAAGAGAAGTAATTATATTACTTCTCTTTTTTTAATTTTAACAATTGTAAATAAATAGCAAAAAATTTTTTCACAGGTATTATAAAATTAGGTCTTGATTAAAAGGAGTATATATGAAAGTTTCTGCATTAGGGAATACTGTGCTTTTTGGAAGAGCATTGACAACAAAAGAGAAGAGAGAGTATAAATCAGTACAAGAGCAGGCAAGAAAGCTCTTAGGTTTGGACAAAACAACGGCAACGATATTTGATTTCAGTATACCTGCTACGGATAAGAAGAAGGATACGGGAATAGGGACAACATTTTCCGAAGGAGCGCAAGAAGTTGCAGGCATGTTGAAAGCAATGTGCGGTGTAAATGCAATTCAGTTACAGCCTGAAGGAGAGATATCCAATTATGTTCGTTCACCATATTCGGGAACAGGTTTTTCACTGGGAATGCATTTAATAGATTTAAGTAAATTAAAAGATGATGAATACGGTTCATTATTGACAGAAAAAGATATATCAAAAATGTATTTAAAGAATAGTGAAAAAGGAGTAGATTATAATAATATATTCAAAGAAGACGGTCAGAAAGCGATATTGGAGAAAGCGTATACAAAGTTTATAAAATTAAAGTCCTCAACACCGTTGAAGAAGGAATATGAAGAATTTAAGGAAGGCAATAAATACTGGTTAGAGAAAGATGCATTATTTGAAGCTGCAGCAGTTGCAAACGGCAGTGAAGATATGACGAAATGGTCGGAAAGAGATAAAAACGTATTTGCGACAAAAGAAGGGGACAGAGCAAGGATAGCGGAACTGAAAAAAGTAACAAATAAGAACGGACACAATGTTGTAGATTTTGAGGAATTTATACAATTCATAGCGGATAAGCAGCAGAAAGAATCGAAAGCAAAATTCAACGAACAGGGAATAGATATATACGGTGACTGCCAGATAGGATTTTCGCAGAAAGATTATTGGGCGCATAAATCGGCATTTTATCCAAATTACGAATTTGGATGTGACATTGGAGGAGGCAAATATACGTGCTGGTCGCCGGCAATAGATTATAATAAAATAAACGGAGAAGCAGGCGAGCTGATATATAATAAATTTGATACATTTTTCAAGAGATATGACGGAGTAAGAATAGATGCGGCATGGCAGTTTATCAATCCGTTGATATGCGAACCGTGGAGAGATAAAGGTAATTTTGTATTTGACGAAAGCGGAAATAAGCTTGGAAGTAAAATACATAATCAACCGCAAATAGCAGACAACGGTAGACATATAATAAAAGATATAATTTTAAAAGCCGCAGACGATAATAAGGTAAGCCATGACAAGGTATTATTAGAGTTATTAGGCGGAAATTCTTATGATTCATTAGATGCAGTAAAAGGATTAGGCGCCACATTAATACATATAACGAGATACGGAAGTGAGAATTGGGGCAGAGTAGGTTATTATGAATCTCATGGGGAAAACAAATATCAGAATATGAGACCCGGGGATTATATAATAGGTCCCGGGACACATG
Organism: Candidatus Gastranaerophilales bacterium; assembly: GCA_947624665.1. Lineage (GTDB taxonomy): Bacteria > Cyanobacteriota > Vampirovibrionia > Gastranaerophilales > Gastranaerophilaceae > Avigastranaerophilus. The sequence continues at coordinate 2,452 of CANQLK010000154.1, read as the reverse complement.
ATGACACAAGCTTAATAGAACAGGTTGAAGAAGGCGGAAACCGTGCAGGTTATCTTGCTCACGATTTAAAATTAAACAAACATGAACTTGAAAATTCCTATGAAGCATTGTCAAAAGCAATATGGTCAGAGTTGCATACAACAAAAAACCAATTTGCAACGTTACCAGATATATTAGGTTCAAGAGAGAGAATAAATACTCCGAATACAATAAACGGTAACTGGACATACAGAGCTCCGATAGATTACGAAGCGGAGTATCACAGGAGCCTACAGGAAGGGAAGGGATTAAATACAGCCGATGCGTTAAGCACAGCTATAAAAGCGAAGTTTCATAACGGACACAAGTCCTTAACGAAGCAGTTGGATATGTTTGCGCAAATATTAAAACAACCCGGACCAACGACGACTAAAGAAGCAGATAAATTATATTTAAATGCATAAATAAAAAGAAATATTACCAAAAAGATTTAATCTAGTGTCGCAACATTACGCTTGCTGTCTTGAAATTGCTTTACGCTCGGTCTCGTCGCTCATTCGGCTGTCGCCTTGTACTCGCTTCCGACCTCGCTTACCGGACTTTGTCCGTCCGCAATTTCGCTGTCTTGAAATTGCTTTACGCTCGGTCTCGTCGCTCATTCGGCTTATCGTAAAAATTTACTCGGACATACTATAGTAATTGACAATATAAAATAAATAATATAAACTTTTATAGATGAAGGAAAATAGATGAACAATATATTCGTACAAGTTATAAATATGATGATGCAGATGCAAGGCAAAAAGTCGGGCAGCTGTTGTTATGTACGAATGTGAATCCTCGTGTAAAGTATTAAAAGCTGCCCAAACAGGCAGCTTTTTTAGTATGCAAACGAAGCGAGGAAAGAAATGATAACATTAAACGAAATAAGCAACAAAAGCAAAAGTAGACAAAGCTTTAAGCATAACGGAATAAACACAATAACAAAAGCAGCAGATATATTTATAAAATCGCAGGAGAATTTATCATCAACAAGATTTATACAGGATACGGCAACAAATTGGGTACCAAAAGCAATATTTTCAAGGAGTAAGGCAGACTTTGCGGAAATGAGTTTTTTGGAGTTTTTGGAATCGGGGATATTTTATTTTGCATTACCGATTTTAGGAGAAAAGATATTCAGGAATGGGATTTTTAAACATATTCAACCGAAGTCAATACGGAATACGGTAAATAAGCAAATACCAAAGAGAATAGAAGAAATCATAAGAGATACAAGCATAACGAAAGAGGTAAAGAGGCGTGCGATATCGACAAAAGCAGGTATTCTTTTAGCCTGTACGGCAGTCCCTGTAGCTGAATATACACTAAGTTTTGCCAAAAATTTGTTTACATTAAAAACTTTTCATAAAAGTAATTTTAATAATATAGCCAATTTGGATAAAACACATAATGAAAAGGAAGATAAAATACAGCAAAATAAGGTAGAAAAGAATTCAAAAAAGCAACTGAAAAAAGCGGCAGTGATATCATTAGCAGGAATTTTATCAGGAGGAATAATAGCATTAAGCGGACATAAAGCAGACAGAGTGCAAAATTTATGTAAAACAATATTAGAGCCGGGCAAAGCTCTTGCAGAGAGAGTAAAGAAGTTGCAGATAGAAACAGGAAAGATTGAAAAAACACTGTCAAAATTCAGCCTGGATTTTGCGAACAACAACGGTAAACTTGCTTTAAGCAAAGGACAGCTTGCTCTGACAGCGATATTAGGATTATTCGGATATTCAAAAGCGGCAGGCGACAGAGGGAAATTAGATGTTGCGGAAGTATGGACAAGAGTACCCTTGGTTGTATTTTATACAATATTCGGAAGTGAACTTTTTGAAAAGAAATTTACCAAACTACTTGAGAAGAAAAAAGCATTCCCTGATATATTAAAAAGGACTCAAGACGGCAGCTTAAAGATACCAAAGCGAGAGGAATTACCTCAACTTGCGAAAGAAATAGCAAAAGAAAGGAATACTGATATTTCAAAAGAACTTTCAAGACTTACAAAAGAAAAAGCATTCGTTTCATTAGTTCCATACGTATTCTCATTAGTCTTTATGGGTTTTACCCTTTCTGCGATTACAAGATTTTTTACACAATACAGATATAATAATGAACAAAAAAATAAAACTCAAACAAATTACGACATAAATATATATAACAGAATGCAAAATGAAGTATTCAAAGACTTCAAATTATAAAATATCGATAAGTTAACGACATAAAGCATGGCGCAGCAGCAATTTAAGAATTCGGATTTATAACATTTGCAAATCCCCCACACACAAAAAACGAAACGAATTTATTGCAAAAGCACAAAGTATGTCCATTTATACGATAAGCCGAAGGAGCGACGAGACCGAGCGTAAAGCAATTTCAAGACAGCGAAATTGCGGACGGACAAAGTCCGGTAAGCGAGGTCGGA
>CANQLK010000153.1 GCA_947624665.1 Candidatus Gastranaerophilales bacterium | reverse complement strand
GCACACTTATTTTATGCACAATTCTTTATATATCGGTTGCACTTGTATTAACGGGTATTGTTCCGTTAAACGGAATAGATACGCAGGCTCCTTTGGCGCATGCAATGCGGACAATCGGAAAAGGTTGGTACGCAGGTGCTATTTCAGTCGGCGCTCTTTGTGCTTTAACTTCGGTTCTTTTGGTTTATCAGCTCGGTACTACAAGAATTTTCTATGCTATTGCAAGAGATAACTTTTTACCGAAAAGTATGATGAAAATTCATTCTAAATTTAAAACGCCGCATATTATCACGTGGATTTCTGGATTAATTGTCATTATAGGTTCTTTATTTATGGATTTAAATATATCTGCAGAGTTGTGTAATTACGGAACCTTTGCTTCGTTTGTAATAATTTGTATCGAAGTATTAATATTAAGAAAAACGGAACCAAACAGACAAAGACCGTTTAGGGTTCCTTTTTGCCCGCTATTCCCTATTCTGGGTATAGTGATGTGCAGTTGTTTTATGATTTATAAAGGTTTATCGGGCGGAGATTCTTCTATTTATTTCCTGCTTTGGATAGCTATAGGTTTATTTATATATATAGCTTACGGTTATAAAAATAAGCGGTTAAATGATAAATAATAATGATTTCTTTTTATGTTTGAAATAAAATGAAGAAAAAGGGAAATCGGATGAAACATTCAAAATACTCAGCCGTAATAGTAGGTAGCGGAATTGCAGGATTATATGCTGCCATAAAGCTCCAAAAAGAAGTTAATCTTCCTGACGGAATACTTATAATTACTAAAACTCAACTGATAGAATCCAATTCTAAATATGCGCAAGGCGGTATGGTCTGCGTTATGCCAGAAAACAAGCTTGATTCCTGCACTTTGCATATAGAAGATACAATTAAAGCAGGCGCAGGACTTACGGATGTTAAAGTTGCGGAATTTATATCAAAAAAAAGCGCAGAAGTAGTGAAAGAACTCCAAAATCTCGGAGTCGATTTTGACAGGGATGAAAATAATAAGCTTAAATTTACTAAAGAAGCAGCTCATAGCGTTAACCGAATACTGCATGCCGGAGGCGATGCAACCGGTTTTTGTATAGAAAATGCTCTGGTTAAGTATGTTTTATCTCAAAAGGATATAAAAATATATGAGCAGACTCTCGCAGTAGAGCTGTTAAAAGATAGTAAAAATGTTGTGACAGGACTTATATCATATAACTATAATGAAAACAGGTATGAAATTATCGAGGCACCAGCCGTCATTCTTGCGACGGGCGGAATAGGTCAGTTATATAAATATACGACCAATCCTGATATAACAACAGGTGACGGAATCGCAGTTGCATATAGAGCAGGTGCTGTTGTTAAGGATATGGAGTTTGTACAATTTCATCCAACGGCTTTTGCTCTTTCGGATAAAGGAACAATGTTCCTGATATCGGAAGCTGTAAGGGGTGAAGGAGCAAAGCTGACGGACAATAACGGTAATACATTTATGGAAAAGTATGATAAACGTCTTGAACTTGCGCCAAGAGATGTCGTCACAAGAGCCATTTATAACGAGATGGCTTTAAAAGGTTTGTCAAATGTATATTTAGATGCAACGCATTTATCCGAAGAAAAATTCCAAAAAAGATTTCCAACAATATACGGAACCTGCAAAGAATGTAATATAAATCCTTCAAAGGATTATATACCCGTATCACCTTCTGCGCATTATTTTATGGGCGGAATAAAAACGAAAGTGGATGGTACAACCTCTCTTCAAGGTTTATATGCAATAGGTGAGGCTTCCTGCACAGGACTTCATGGAGCTAACAGACTGGCTTCAAATTCTATCCTTGAATGCGCAGTTACTGCTTTTGAACTTGTTAATCATTTAAAAACAGTTGATTTAACTAATAATTTTGTTCAAGATGAAGCAATTTCAAAAATAATCGGGTTTTACGAACAGGATACTCCGCCTTTTTCAAGAGAAGATGAAAATAAAATATTTGCCGAAATTAAAAGTTTAATGTGGAATAATGTCGGAATTATAAGAAACGAAGAAAAATTAATCGAAGCAAAAAATAAAATAGAAGAAATATCCGAAAGTTACTTGTATACATATAAATGTCCCGACAGATTCAGCTATGAAATAAGAAATATGCTTACCATAGCGAAACTAATTATTGATTTTGCTTTAAACAGAAAAGAATCAAGAGGAGCGCACTTTAGAGAAGATTATCCTAAAAAAGATATAAAGGCACAATCACATTACTGCTCGAAAAATACAATGTTAAGAGGTTAAATATGACGGTATTATTACAAGATTTTATAGTTGAAGAACATATTAAAAATGCGCTGAAAGAAGATATAGGTTTTGGTGATATAACAACCGATTTCCTTGTTCCCGAGGAAAAAAAGATAATCGCAAAAATGAATACAAGACAAGACGGTGTTCTTTGCGGAATTGATATTGTTGAAAAAGTTTTTAAAACACTGTCAAAAGATGTAGAGATAAAAAAGTTTTTTAAAGACGGCGATGAAATAAAAAAAGGCGATACTCTTGCAATAATAGAAGGGAACGCAAGAGCAATACTAACGGGAGAAAGAACCGCTCTAAATTACATACAGAGATTAAGCGGAATTGCGACAGAAACGGCAAAATATCAAGAAGCTATAGGGAACAATAAAGCAAGAATAACCGATACCAGAAAAACGACTCCGGGATTTAGAATGTTTGAGAAATATGCTGTTCAAACTGGAGGAGCAAGACTTCACCGCTTTAATTTATCTGATTGCGTTATGATAAAAGATAATCATATTCAATATGCAGGTTCAATAACCAAGGCTGTTGAAAATATAAGAAAGTATTTATCTCATACCCATAAAATAGAGATAGAATGCGATACAATAGAACAGGTAAAAGAAGCTGTAGAAGCCAATGCCGATATTATAATGCTGGATAATATGGACACAAAGCTAATGAAAGAATGTGTTGAATTAATAAACAAAAGGGCATTAACAGAAGCAAGCGGAAATGTTACAATTGATACAATCGGGGAAATAGCTGAAACAGGGGTTGATGTTATTTCATCCAGTGCAATTGTGGCAAAAGCGAAAACTTTGGATATTGCTTTGGATATGTAAAGTTGCACTAATGCTCTTTTTGTAGCAAAATGGTATTAAAGAAGGGGTAAAATGTTAAACATTGTTGTTTTTATAAAACAGGTTCCTGATACAAATGATGTAAAATGGACTCAAAACAATAATATAGACAGGTCAGATATGGAAAGCATAATGAATCCTGCTGACAAACAGGCTATCCAAGCGGCACTGAAATTAAGAGAAGTCTGTGAAGCAAAGATAACGGTGCTTACAATGGGCCCAAAAAATGCAATAGCTGTTTTAAAAGAAGCAATAGCAATGGGAGCAGATGATGCGGCATTATTATCGGACTCTCAATTTGCAGGTTCGGATACCTGCGCAACTTCAAGAGTTCTGGCGGCTTCCGTAAAAGAAAAATATCCGGATACCAGTTTAATATTGTTCGGTCAGAGTGCTATCGATGGAGAAACTTCTCAAACCGGGCCTTCAACCGCTGCAAGACTTAATATGCCTTGTGTGACTTTCGTTAATGAAATTATTGAATGCAAAGACAATATAATAAACGTTAAAACTGAAAATGAAATCGAAAAGAATGTGTATAAAATACAGCTTCCTGCCGTTTTATGCATAAATAATTATGTATATCTGCCCGAAATCCCTAAAATATCAGGGTATATTAAGGCGCATGAATATAATTATAAAACATATAACATATTTGAATTAAAAATAAAATCTTCGGAAGCGGGAGTTAAAGGTTCTCCTACCTCGGTTTCATGCGTATATAAGACGGAAGAAGGCAGAAATTGCGAGTTTATAAATGTTTCGGAAGATAAAAGCTATGCTGAAACCGTCATAAGAAAAATAAAAGAATTTGCGGAGATATAATGGAACCAAACGGTATATTAATATACGGAGAATTAGACGAACATTGCGAGGTCAGACCTGTTGTTAAACAGCTGCTTTCAAAAGCAAGACAACTCAAAGAAAAAATATGGAATCAGCGAATAATGGTCTGCGTAATAGGCCCTAGAATAAATTATGACAGAATAATGTATGAATTAGGGATTTATGGTGCAGATGATGTCATAATTGTATGTGATAACAGAATAGTAAGATATGACGATAATATATATCCCGAAATTTTCAGAAGAATTGCCGAAAAATATCCGCCAAGAATTATTTTAACGGGCG
>CANQLK010000152.1 GCA_947624665.1 Candidatus Gastranaerophilales bacterium | reverse complement strand
CATATTCATTATTGCCGTCTTTATTTGCTTTTAATACTCTTGCAAGTGAATCATTTTTTACGGGTCTGAATATGTCTTTGCTTTGAACTTGCGGGAATACTATGGATTCATTTGTTATGGAACCGACGGGGAATACTCCATCAGGTGTTTTCAGGTTCATAACTATTTCATACTCGGAACCTTCCGAAACGCAATCAGGCCCGTTCAGTTCTATAACCGTATTTTTGGCTTCTCCGTATTTAAGCTCTATTTGTTCTTCCAATACTGTACTATTGCTGATTTTCCAATCATTGCCTTCTTTCTTTAAGTAATCGATATAATATATATCCGATTTAACGGAACCGCTATCTTTTAGTTTATCTATAACCTTTGCCGTTTCTCCGACTGCGGTTTCCTTTATTCTTACAACCGCATAGTTACCGTTTATTTTCATATTCTCTATTACGGTGGAGTATTTTATATTCTTATATGCGCCTGATGCCTGTTGTGTCATTGTGAATATTGTTTCTTTATCGAAACCGTCATTATTTACAAAATCGTCGGTATACAATTCTTTCAGTTTTTCTATGTCGTTTTTCTCGGAATATTTGTTATATTTTTTGAAAAAACTGTTAATCTGCGCTTCGGGTGATTTCCTGAATTTATCTCTAAAACTGATTCTGTTTATTATTTCCGTTTCTTCGGCATTTATATTATTTATGTCGGAAGATATATTTACATTCGTATCTTTTTGAGGTATTGCGGATATTGAATATCCTTTATCTGCACTCATTCCGATAAATAATAAACTTATTACCAAAACTGTTAAATTATTTTTCAGCATTATCTTTCCCTTCACGATTTCTATACATTATACAGAATACAAAATCGGTACTTACCAATAATAAGTTTATAACATAAAGCCAAAAAACGATATCCACGGAATTCAGTATTTTATTAATCATGCCGAAAATATATCCGATAATAATAAGTGAAAGAAAAAGTCTGCTTTTCCCTTTTACTGCTTTAGTTTTATATGTCTTTATAACCGCAAACGGCCAACTTGCTCCGAAACATATCAGCATTAATGCTTCATATATACTCATTGATTTTATTTGGAAACTTTGTATTAACCAATCCAACATTTTATTTTTACCTCATTTTAAATATAAATATTTAAAATGATTGTAGCATAAAATATATTTTTGTTAGAATGGAAAAAAAGGAATTTAATTATGCTCTTAGCTGTTGATATCGGAAATACAAATATAACATTGGGTGTTTTTAACAATGATGAATTAATTTATTCTTGGCGTTTATCGACAAATATTACCAGAACCGAGGATGAATACGGAGTATTCCTGAAAAATATTCTAAGGGAAAATAATATTGAAACCAAAATAAAAAGTGCAATTATTTCTTCGGTTGTTGTTCAATTGACGGAACTTTTTCAAAATTCGATGAAAAAATATATCGGTATTGACTCAATTATTGTGTCCCATAAAATAAAAACAAATGTTCTTTTGAAAACCGATACCCCCTCTCAAATCGGTGCCGACAGAATTGCTAATGCCTGCGCTGCCGCACAATTGTATTCCACCCCCGCTATTGTGGTTGATTTTGGGACAGCTACTTCTTTTGATATTGTTGACAAAAATAATGAATTTATCGGCGGCATTATTACCGCAGGCATGAAAATTCAAGCCGAAGCTTTAAGCTCAAAAACCTCAAAGCTCCCTAAACTTAATATTGAAGCTCCCGAGTCTGTTATAGGCAAAAATACGATAGATGCCATGCTCTCGGGTATTGTTAGAGGTCATGCCGCTATGATTGACGGTTTGATATCGGATTGTGAAAGTGAACTTGGCTCTAACGCAGTGATTATTGCTACAGGCGGATATTCCTCTGTTATAAGCCGATATCTGAAAAGAAAATTCAACTATATTAACCCTGATTTAACCTTAATCGGATTAAATATATTGCATAAATTAAACTCTTAGCTATCTGTTTTTTGCCTGAGTTTTATAGATTAAATCGGTAAGCTCTCTTACTGCACCTCTGCCGCCTCGTTTTGAAGAAATAAAATGACATATTTCTTTTACTTCACTAACCGCATCGCTCGGGCATGATGCCAGACCTGCTTCCCTTAAAACGGCAATATCGGGTAAATCATCCCCCATATATGCAACTTGTGAATAATCCAAGTCAAATTCTTTAAGCATTTCCTGCATTGCTACCGTTTTATTTTTTTGACCCATATATAATTTTGTCATGCCCAAATCTTCAAATCTTGCTTTAACGGAATTACTTTCTTTTGCTGTAATAATAGCGGTCTTTATACCCGATTTCATTAGCATTGCTATACCTTGACCGTCTTTTGCGTTAAATATTTTATAGCTTAATCCGTTTTCATCATAAATCATTCCGCCGTCCGTCATTACTCCGTCTACATCAAAGACTGCCAGCTTTATTTTCAATGCTCTGCTTCTTAAATCAAGGTTTAATTTTAACATTTTTTTCTCCGATTTATTTTATAATTCCCATAAATTATATACCAATTATGCTAATAATAAAATTAAATAATTTGTACAATTTATTCAGAACTATTATATTATTAAATATGATGAATAAAAAATTATCTAAAGAACTTTTAAAATTAAATTTGATTACCACAATATTATTGATTGCGGTAAATGTGCTTGTACTGCTGTTTTGGGATAATTCCAAAAACGGTTTTACCGTTAAAAGCTTCTATTTTTCAGGCGTATTTCTGGTAATCTATTTGTTTCTGCTTATAAACAAAATAAAAACAAATTATGAATTATTAAAAAATGAAGTTTTATATATCAATTACCAGCGGAATATTATATTTTTTATTGGTTTTATTGCTTTGATACTGCTTGTAAGTGCAATTACATTGTTTATTGTAAATAATGAAGCTGCAAGTATCGTATTTATATTTATATTCTTTATGAGTACGATATCTATGTTAATGCCGTTAATTCTCTTTGTGTCTTTTGTGCTATTTGTCGTTCCCCTTTTGATTATTCCGTTTATAAAATCCAAAAAAAATTTTAATATTTTAAAATATACCGCAATTCTTCTGCTAATCCCTATTTTGATATTCACTATAAAATTGATTAAAAAACAATATGATTATTCTCAAAATTTCGAAAGACAAATAAAGTTTCCGGGTTCAAAATTGTCGATTTATTATTCGACAAAATATTTAAAATTAAGTGACGAAATCAGTGCTTATGCTAAAAAGAAAATGTCGAAAAATACCGTAAAAGTACCGATATTGTACTTAACTGACCCAATTGCCTTTTCTGAAAAAAATCAGGCTTATGCCTTTTGTAACTCCTTAAATGCAAAAATACCGAATTATTTGGAAGCTTATCATCTCGTATTTAATCGCTTCGACACATTCGGCGATAAATATTACTGGACTTCGAATAAAGATAATGGCATTCCGCTTGTGCTTCATTATAAAAATATGTCTTATGAGATAGTAAGGCTTCCTAAAAATGTAAAACCGGAATTATATTGTATGGTTAATGAAACAGAAGGTTTTTCGGTAAAAAGCAAATACTTCTTCTATCGTGATATTCCAAAAACAATTCAAGACGATGTAAAAACCAGTAAAGACAAAAATCCGATAACAAAAATATTGGGCGGAAAAATAGAATTTCCTCCGCATGAAACGCAAAATATTCCGATAAACACACAAAAAAGAATTAATAATGAAAAAAAACGAATATATTTCAGCGTTAAAGAAGTTTCTTCCGAATATTTTAATTATTTATTAAGCAAAGGGTACTATTATAATCCTTCCGACACAATTGAAAGCCGTTATGAAACAAACAGTGCGGATTCTTATTTGGAAAACAATCAAAGAGGAAAAATAAGGCAATGTTATTATCCTTATATTGATTACGGAAATCTTTCAATGAATTCAGAGCGTGAAATATGGGAACAAAGTTTTTGTTCACCCGCTTTTGACATAATAAATTCCGAACCCGTAATGAAAACAAAGGATGAAAAAGATGCATATTGTTCAGAAATGGGCGGAAGATTGCCGAATATACCCGAACTAACCGGTATATTAAAGGTAAAGGGACAGACTCAACCCGATGTAAAATATTGGACAAATAATAAAATAACGGGAACTTATGCTATTTCAAGACCCCCATTATATGTGTATTTTAAAGATTCACGATTTATGAAAGTCGAAGCTGCCGATGAAAATATTAATCAGACTGCAAATGTATATTGTATAAAAGATCCGCAAGTTCCGTCATTGGTT
>CANQLK010000151.1 GCA_947624665.1 Candidatus Gastranaerophilales bacterium | reverse complement strand
GTTGTTACACTTATATTTATGGTTGGTATTTATGGTTTTGATATAGTCCAAGGTGGCCCTTTTAATAAGGTATTTAACTATAAAGTAGCTAATTATCATACAATTGATAGATTATTAATAGTTTAAAAGATGAATACATGGAAACAGGTCAGAAATTTGCACAAATAACTAAAGAATATATAACATTAGAAGAAATTAGAGACGGCATTGATTTTTCCAATAGCATATTCCCAAATAATTTTAAAATACCAAATGCAAAAAATACAAGTAATCCATTATTATGCGGAACTCATTCTGAAATAGAATCAAAAAATAGTAAAATGGTGCATGAAAAATATAATATTCCAGTATTTAATGTTTCGCGGATAAGTTATCATGATTTTAAATAGGATATTTTGAATAAATATAAAAAACCTCTTATTTTAAGAGGTTTTTATTTGCTCAATTTGAGTTTTATATAAAATTTAATATGGTTTATACTAACTTGATAAAAACTTTCAATTATGAGCCTGTTGAACACTTTTTGAACACTATTTTATAGTTGCTTTAGAAATAAGAATTCATAACTTGATTATGCTTGTTTTGGTAAAATCTTAATTTCAAAATTTAAGTAATCAAAAATCTTCACTAAAGTATCAATTTTGGGAGCAGTTTTAGTTTGTCCGTCAAGTAGTTTTATTATATTACTTCTTGATAATTCTAAATCTTTAGACATTTTCCTAACAGAAATATTACGAACTTCTATAACCTTTTCTAAACAAGCATAAAAAGCATCAAAATTCCCGTCTTGCAAATATTCATCTAACGCAACTTGCAACCATAATGCTTGTTCATTAACATCTTTTAAATGTTCGTTTAAATCATCATTGAAATTAATATTTTCTTTTTTTATTTTATCGATATTAAATTTAGTCATTTAATATACCTCACTTTCAAATTATATTTATTACTCCTGATTAGTTAGTCAGTTGTGTAATACCTTTCTTTAAATTCTTTATAATACTTATTTGCTTTTTTTATTGTTTGAATTTGGTCGGATTTGTCGCCTCCGGCGAGAATTAAAACAATTATATTATCAAGTTCTTTGTAATAAACCCTATATCCTTTGTTGGTTATAAACCTTAGTTCTGATAATTCGCTATTTTGCAGAGGTTTACAATCCCCAAAGTTACCTAATTGAACTCTCAATAATCTTTGCCTGATTCTTTTTTGTTCAATGTTATCAAGTTTATTTAACCATTCTTGAAAAGGACATTTCCCGTCTATTGTCGTATAGTAAACAATTTCTTTCATATTTATATGGTACTCTATAACATACCACTTGTCAAGATGTTTGTAAACTATCTAATAAAAATCATTTTTTAAAATTTAACCATTTCATTATATTAATTTCACTAATAATATGTTTCCTGTATATACTTGGTAAATTATTTTTGTATTTAATTAGTTCCTCTAAGCTTTGTTGCTTTTGTTGTTCATATTCGGATTTTTCTTTTAATTTTTCCATATTTACAATACCATTAATATCTTCACATGAATCAATTGATTCAATCTTAAGAGTAATACCCCACATAGTAGTTAATTGTCCATGTATAATGTTTATAAAATGAGATATATCTGAATGCAAATAAATTTTTGAATATAATTCTAATTCCTGCATTTTATCAACTTGTTTTATATTAATTTCTTGTTGTTGGAATATATCTTTTGGCTACACTAATTACTAACTTTAAATTTGATAAAATTAGCTCTTTTTCATGTTCATTAGTGATTTTACCATCATTTATGATATGTCTTGCAAGTTCAAATTCCCGTTCTCTTGTTAGAAGTTTATACTTCCCAATTTTACTTAAATACCATTTAATAGTATCGTTAAGTATTCTATGTTCGTACGCTGAATATCTTTCTTCTTCGTCTTCAAAATCGTAGTCATCATACTTTGACTCATTCATTAAACGATTTACAGCTTTTGAAACATCAATGCTAAAATCAGTATTATCTTTATTTTGTATGGGCGTTACATTTTCAAGTGCATACAGCGCACAAAAGTTATCAGGGAATGTAAAAAAAGCAATAAAATACATGGAAACAGGACAAAACGAGCTTGCCGTTCAAGCTGTTAAAAATTTTGATTTTTATGAGAAAAATGAATTTATAAATTATATAAAAGAAAATCCTGATAAGACCGTTCCCGTATTTTATATAATAATGTCGGATGAAATATATAAAACAAGTAAAGATGAAGCTACATTTTGGTTCTCATTCGGGAAATTGAGAGCTGTTGAAGATGTTAAAATGTGCAAAGATGCATCAGCAGGACAGCAAGTGGCAATATACGGAATGCTTGCTCAAAATACGGTTAAATATATGAATGAAAAAGGCAACCAATATATGTTGGAACAACTTGAAAAAGCAGTAGAAAAGGATGAAAAAACACCTCTCCGCCCTGAACCCAAATGGGCTTGTTATCACGGCATTTCAGCTTTTTCGGGCAAAGTTGATACTCTGCCTCAAAGTGAATTTGAAAACATTAAAAAGGAAACTCGTGAAATGTATATTAACAGTATGAAAAAACATATTGAAGATGAAAAGAATAATTAACAAAGTTATATATTAAAATAAAAAGCGGATAAATAGGTGGAACGTTCTAAAACAAGTATGTTTTGGCTGATTGCATTTGTTAAAATTTAAATCTGCCGTTCCTTATATCATTTAATACAAATTCTATTACCTCGGGGTTATATAATTTTGCTTTTGTATTCCCTGCTGAAATTATTTCAAATGCTTTTTCTACATCTTCCGTTCGGTAATTATCAAAAGGAAAATCTTTTAATAATTCACGTACCTTTATGACTTCATCTTCGTTTAAAAATCTTTTCAATAAGTCTTTTTTTACTTTTTCGGATTCCAATGTCATTATTTCACCCGTTTCATGAACATCCGTCAGCCGAATTTTATGCATACGGTATTTACAAAGTACTTCATCTATATTTGCAACTAATCCGCCCTTTAATATAAATTGCTTATATAATTCATAATCCTGGGAACAACGATAGTTAATATCATAATTTATGTTATTTTCCTTGGCAAACAGCCTGTCATATATTATTGATGAATGACATAGCGGATTATAAAAAGTCATAACGAAATCAATAATTGGAGGATCTTTATAAAATACCCACGAAGGTCTTTTGTTCTCACCAAAAGTTTCGATAAAGGTTCCTATAAGTTTTATGCTTTTGTTTGCCTCAAGGTAGTTTAACTGCTTTTCAAATTTATTGGGACTTATTATATCATCATCATCAATATGCGCAATATATTTGCCTTTTGCAAGATTTTGTCCCAAATGATTACAATATGAACAATTTTTATTGTTGGAGTTCCTGTATATTTTTATTCTGGAATCTTTTATATTTCTCAAAATATCAAAAGTATTATCGGTAGAAGCATCATCTACAATAATATATTCAAAATTTTCAAACGTAGAATTTAAAACAGCTTCAACAGTTTCTTTAAATATATGAGCCCGATTACATGTCGGCATTACTATAGATAAATATGGTTCCTGCATAAAACAATTGTAATCTAAATTGATATAAGAATCCAGAAAATTATATTTAGTTAAAAAATAATACAAAAAATGGGATAATTGCAAAAAGAAGGACAATTTATGAAATGCAGACAATATTTGAATTGAAGGGCAAAAAATCAAAAAATTATACCACCCAAACCCTTAATTCTTCGTCCCGTTTTTGCAACTTTTACCCGAAAGGTAAAACTAATATGTTAATTATAATTAACTTTCTATAATTTTTATTTTATATAAAAATTGAGAATCCCTACCAGTTTTTAAAGTAACTAATCTTTATTTTGTACAGATAAAGTAAATATCAATACAGATTCTTTTAATGAATAACTTTTAATTTATCAAAACAATCTTTTTTATTCATATATTATTCATTTTGATCTTTTTCAATTACAACAATAGCACCTTGTTCAATGGGAACTTTTGCCCAATCATATGCATCTTCCAATGTTTCAAAAAATACATTTGTTCCTGGAAAAAATCCAATAGCTCCTTTAAAAGCATCTAATGATTCTACTACTTTTACATTGTACATATCTCTATTTCCTTTTTATTATATAGCATACAACTCTAACATTATTATTCTTCATCGTTGAAGAAATCTTCATCGAGTTTTTTAATTTCTATTTTTGTTTTGGTTTGTACACCAATATTATGTTTAATCATCAATCTTGTTAACTCTTCACCGTCAACAAGCCTTATAACTTT
>CANQLK010000150.1 GCA_947624665.1 Candidatus Gastranaerophilales bacterium | reverse complement strand
GGTATAGAATCGGGTTGAATTTCGGAAAGTTCAAGTGCCATTTCAATTCTCTGCTCAACACTCTCTCCCATCCCGATTATTACTCCCGAACAAAGTTCCATTGAGTATTTTTTAATCAATTTACAGGTATTTATTCGCTCTTCATAACTGTGAGTACTACATATTTCTTTATAATATGAACGGCTTGTGTTTATATTATGATGATATCGTTTCAAATGACACTTTGCAAGCTCTTTTACCTGCTCTTCGTTTAATATACCCAGTGAAGCACAGCTTCTTATTCCCCTTGTTTTATTCAAAACGCCGATTAATTCTAATATTTTGCCAAAATCTTCTTCATCGGGAGATTTCCCCGATGTAACAACTGCAAACCTTATTGTACCTTTTCCTTTTGCCTCAACGGCAGCTTTTTTCACTTCTTCTTTTGTTATTAACGGATAATTTTTTATATCCGTCAAATAATGCGAACTTTGCGCACAATATTTACAATCTTGCGAACATTTCCCGTTTCTTGCATTCACAAGAGAGCAAAACTCGACATTATTTGTCGTATACTCCGATGATATCGCCAAAAGCTCGTTTAAATCCTTATTATACAGTTGTAAAAGTTTTTCTTTATCCATATTAAAATACACTTTCTATAATTCCGCCGCCAATAACCGTATCATTATCATAAAATACGGCAGATTGCCCTATAGCAATCGGATTTTGAAATTCCTCAAACACAACTTTAACTTTTCCGTCCTCCTGCAATTTAATTACGGAATTTTTCGGCTGCTGCGACGAACGTATTTTTGTTTGACATCTTATTTCTTCATTTGGCTTTATTTCCGTATTAAAATTGATATCTGCCGCATATAGTCCTTCATTTAAAGAATCTTCTTTAAACGCAACAACAACTTCATTTGTATCTTTTCTGAGTTCTTTAACGTATAAAGGTGCCGTAGAAGCAATGCCTAATCCTTTTCTCTGCCCTATCGTATAGTTCCAAAAACCTTCATGAGTACCTAATACCTTGCCTGAAATATCTACTATATTACCTTTTCTCGGCTCGGCTTCCAATATATCATTATAGTCACCGTTATAAAAATCCTGACTGTCAGGCTTATCTGCCGTTTCAAGTCCATTCTTGCGTGCTATTTCTCTTATTTCTTCCTTTGTATATGAACCAAGCGGCAATATTATTTTCGATAATTGCTCCTGCGTTAATCCGTACAAGAAATATGACTGGTCTTTTTTGGCATTGATACCTCTTTTCAGATAGTATTTCCCTTCTTTTTCCTCTATTCTTGCATAATGTCCCGTTGCAAATTTGTCGAATTCTATACCTGATTTCCTTATAAGTTCAGGAAATACTCCGAATTTTATATATCTGTTGCACTTAATGCAAGGGTTTGGCGTCCTACCCAGCATATATTCTCTTTTAAAATAGTTGATTACAATTTCTTCATATTCTTTTGAACATTCAATAACATAATGTTTTATGCCCAGTTTATCAGCTACTTTCTTTGCCTGTTCTATATCTTCTTCTTCATTAGGACTTAAACAAGCACAATGAGAACTTTTTGTTTCGGGTTTTTCACTAAGTCTGTTATCCAGTCTTTTAAAAAAATCACTGCTTCCCCAGTGTGACATGGTTGCGCCTGATACCTCAAAGCCTTGTTCCTTTAATAATAACGCTGCGACGGAAGAATCCACACCGCCTGACATTCCTACTATCACTCTCATTTATGCCTAACTCCATTTTACATAATTTTACCTCGAATATATTTTATTTCCAATTGTTATTCGTTATTTATATCATTATATTGAAATTTTTTTCCTTCCAAAAGAGTTTTTACTACAGCTTTTGAAAAAGTTTTTCCTGCGCTCCAATAAGAAACATGCGCCAAAAACGAAAATCTTTTTGCCCATACATCTGAATTATTATAAATTACACCTGTCGGTTTGTTTATTTTCATATTTAAATGACGTTCTATATCTTTTACTGTTAAATTACCGCTTGTGGAAAATCCAATCGGGTCTTCTCTAAAATTTACGGTTATCAGAAACATTCCGTTTTCCAAAATATATTTAACCATAAGACTGTTAAAATAATTTAATTCGTACTTATCATCAAATAAATCGGAGTAAAATAAAGGCGAAGGATTTGCAAAATTTACTATCCCCGCTATACTGTTTTCGGGCGCACAAACGTTTTCGGTTATTTCGTCCAATTGAATATATTTATTTTTTATTCTTTCCGTATCTTTATTAAGTACAAAATTTCCGTACGGCGACATTGAACCTATATCCGTATTCCGATATAAAAGTGCCGCAAGACAAGTATCTTTCCGTTTATTATGTTTTACAAAATCCGTTAAATCTTTATCCGCACTCATTTTTTCAAAAAAAACTTCGGGATTTATATATCTTAACTTATTAAACATATACTCATAAGCAATAAAAGCGCCCGCAGAATAACCAAACAGTATAATATTATTACCTTTTTCGGTTTCTTTTTTTATGTTTTCGTTTAAATCATCCAAAACAGGAAGCATGTTATTTGACTTTTGTATCCAAATAGCATCGTGAATATTCTCGGTTATAAATTTTTTTGCGAAATAAGCAAAAGGAGCGGTTATGTTAAATTTTATACGTCTTTTTACATAGTCTAAATCCGCTTTGCTGTTATAACCCCAAAAGAATATATCAGGCTCGTTTTCTATATCAAGATTTCCCAATTTCTTATAACTTTTCTTTAACTCAGGATGTTTTATAAAATTTTTACGCAAAAGTTTATGCAGTTTTTTTACACCACGTTCATACCAAGTTTTCATCTTTATATTATTGTTATTTGCACCGTTTATATAAACAAAACTCAATTTATCCTGCGCATAAGAACAATTTGAAATTAAAAATATCATTAAAATTATAATAATTTTTTTCATGCAAAAAATATTACCACTTTATTTAAAATAAAAATATTAGACAATTCACTAATTAATACGGACATTATAAAACTTAATAGTAAAGTGCGTATCTTTGCAAAAATGATTATTTTTAAATATAATTATATATATCGGAAAAGGAAATAAATATGAATTCAGTAGTAGTAGTAGGAAGAGCGGGACAAGACCCCGATGTAAAATATTTTGAATCGGGAAAAGTAAAAACAACATTTTCTGTCGCCGTTTCGAGATGGGATTATAAAAGCAAATCGGAAACTACGGATTGGTTTAATATAGAATTATGGGATAAATCAGCCGAAATAGCAGGCGAATACGTAAAAAAAGGTCGCCAGGTCTGCATTGAAGGAAAATTGGTTTCCAACAAATGGACGGGAAATGACGGCGAACAAAAAGAACGCTTTGTTATACGTGCTAATACTTTAAGGCTCCTCGGCAGTAAAGGTGAAAATTAAATAATTTATGGATAATTCTAATTATATTTGTATTATTGCCGATGACTTAACCGGCGCAAATGATACTTCTCTTCAGTTTTTTATTAAAGGCTGTAAAACTCAGGTAGCTTTTGGTGAAGATATTTCGATTGACGAAAATTTGAAAACCGAAGTCTTTGCCATGTCAACCGAATCAAGAAATATTGATGCAGATTCCGCCCATAATAAATTACTTGAAGCTTCAAATAACATTATTAAAAAATACAACTTTGAACACATTTATAAAAAAATAGACTCGGTTTTGAGAGGTAACATTGCTGTTGAAATATTAACGCTTTTGGATTCGCTTAATTTGGATGCTGCCGTTATATTTCCGGCTTTTCCTAACGAAGGTAGAACAACTATCGGCGGATATCAACTGGTCAAAGGAATTCCGCTACAAAGAACAGAAGTATCCAGAGATCCTGCTTTCCCTATTACGGAATCTAATATTGTAAGTCTTTTAAGAAATCAAATCCCCGAAAAAATGCAGGAAATGGTTGATTTAATACAGCTTGAAACTGTTATGAAAGGTGCAGGGCCGATTCTTACAAAACTGAACGAATTAATTTCAAAAGGTAAAAAATTAATTGTAGCAGATGCCGTTTCGACTACCGACCTTGAACAAATAGCACTTGCGCTGTCAAAATCATCCAATAAACTTTTGCCTTGCGGTTCTGCCGGTGCTGCTCAGGCTTTAAGTAATATTTGGCACCCGGATACAAATACCAATCAGGACGAAATGATTTCTATTCCTAATTTACCCAAATTAATTGTTTCCGGAAGTGCTACTGATTTAACAGCTTCTCAAATTAAACGATTAAAAGAAAATGATGATATTGAAAATACATATTTTCTTGCACTTAAACCCGAAAATATCTTATCCGACGACTATGAAGAAACGGCAAACAGAATAATC
>CANQLK010000149.1 GCA_947624665.1 Candidatus Gastranaerophilales bacterium | reverse complement strand
ATTGTTGCTTGTTGATTTTTGGTCTATCGAAATAGCGGGGGATAAGCCTTCAATGCTTTCAACATCAGGTTTATCGAGCTGCCCAAGAAACTGTCTGGCGTAATTAGAAAGACTTTCGACATACCTTCTTTGACCTTCGGCAAATATTGTATCAAAAGCCAAAGAACTTTTACCCGAACCCGATATCCCAGTAAATACTATCAATTCGTTTTTCGGCAGTTCCAAGCTTACATTTTTTAAATTATGCTGATTTGCTTTTCTTATTATTATCTTGTCACTCATACCTATATTATTGCATAAAATTTTGCAAAGAAAAAATTATCAATCGGTCTGTTAGCTGTATAAGCAAGAAGCTTTCAAAATGTTTTCATTTTTTTGCTTATGCGCATATTTACTTATATAAGAAACAGGAAACACATGATTTTCCTGCTTTATAATTTGCAGGTTTATTGTTTTTGCAGATATTAAGACTGTATTGACATCTCGGTTCAAACGAACATCCTGCAAATACGTCTTTAATAGAAGGTGGTTGTCCTTCTATCGTTTCTAATTTAGTTGAATTAAAATCGGGTAAAGTTTTTAACAATGCTAAAGTATAAGGATGCTTAGGGTTAGTAAATATTTCACGGGAAGAAGCATTTTCAACGACATGCCCGTTATACATAACCGTAACGTTATCGGCTATTTCATATACCAGTCCGAAATCATGAGAAATAAAAATAAAAGAAGTACCCGTTTCTTTTTGAATTTCCTTCATCAGCCGAACAATTTGAGCTTGAACGGTAACATCAAGAGCCGTAGTAGGTTCATCTGCAATAATGATTTTGGGTTTACACGCAAGAGCCATTGCGATTATAACTCTTTGCCTCATACCCCCTGAGAATTCGTACGGATAAGATTTCAGGCGCTCTTTTGCATTTGGTATTTTAACCTGAGATAGAGCATCGGCAGCAACTTTTTCGGCTTCTGCGCCTTTTATTTTTTGATGATTTTCTATTATTTCAAGAATTTGCGAACCAATAGTATATAGCGGATTTAAAGAGGTCATGGGATCTTGAGGCACAAGTGCTATTTCTTTTCCTCTTATTTTTTGCATTTCTTTTTCGCTTAAATTTAGCAGGTTTGTACCGTTATAAATAATTTCTCCTGAGTTAATATGAGCATTAGGCGCCAATAATCTTAAAACTGACATTGCCGTAACGGATTTTCCGCAGCCTGATTCTCCAACTATTGCTGACATTTCTCCCTTTGATAGCGATAAATTTACATTATGAAGTGCCTTATATTCTTTACCGCCCGAAAGAAAACTCAAATTCAGATTTTTTATTTCCAATATGTTCATAAAAAGATATTATATTATGTTTTTACGAAAATCAATTATGCAATTTGTAAACCGAAAGTTTATACTTCAACAGTTCCGAAAAATGAGTAAGTAGCAGGACCCGACATAAAAATATCATAATTTTTATCATCACAAGTTCCGTCCCATTCAATAAAAAGCTGACCGCCCGGAAGATTAACTTTAACTTTATTATCACATAATCCGTTCAGAATAGAAGCAACAACGCTTGCACAAGCACCTGTTCCGCAGGCAAGTGTTATTGCACACCCTCTTTCCCAGACATCAAGATTAATTTCATTTCTTGAAATAATTTTAATAAACTCTACATTTGTTTTTTCGGGAAATAATTTATGTGTTTCAATCTCTCTGCCGTATTTTAGAGCTAATTCCTTAGTATTTTCTTCCGTAACAATAACACAGTGAGGATTTCCCATACTAATAGCATTAGCAATAAATGTCCTGTCTTTTAAAACCAGTTCAAAATTCAGATTATTTTCTACATTCACGGGAATTTTTGAAGGTTCTGATACAGGCTTGGACATATTAACCCTGATTAATCCGTTATCCAGTATTTTAGGAATTATAACTCCCGCTTTTGTTTCAACCGAAAATTCTTTTTTATTAACCAAACCTTTATCATAAACGTATTTTGCAAAACATCTTATACCGTTTCCGCACATTTGTGCGACAGAACCGTCATTATTATAGAAAATCCAGCCTATATCAGTATTAACTGTATTCGGATTTACAATAATCAAACCGTCTGCCCCTATCCCAAAATGTCTGTCACAAAGTTTTAGTGCTATTTTATCAGGCTGCATGCCCGTTTTTTGGTATTCTTCATAGTCTAAAACAACAAAATCATTACCTAAACCGTTCATTTTAGTAAAATTA
Source organism: Candidatus Gastranaerophilales bacterium (assembly GCA_947624665.1). Taxonomy (GTDB): domain Bacteria; phylum Cyanobacteriota; class Vampirovibrionia; order Gastranaerophilales; family Gastranaerophilaceae; genus Avigastranaerophilus. The sequence goes on along the minus strand of CANQLK010000149.1, from coordinate 2,171 downwards.
ATCGATATCATTTTAATTCCTATTTTCTAGTGTTTTTTCTTTTTTTTCTTATCTTTATACCTGACTTCGGGTGTAAAGTCATTATTTTCAATTATTTTAATCGGTTTTATATCATAAGCATTATTAAAAATTCTTGTTTTAAGAGCATCAACATATTTGTCTTTTAAATGAGCATAGTCAAAAAGGACAGTTCCTTTTGCTTTATATTCTCTGGTTTTGTGGATTTGCATAAGTAAATCTTCAAAAGAACCGCCCATAAATGTAACAAAGATACCCGGATATATTTTTGTTGAAGGATTTGTATTTTGAAAAACATTATTCAATAATACTTCGGCAGTATTCTTATCTCCGGTAAGTATTAACGGAGTAAGTCCATCTATAATATTTTCAGCCGACCATTCTTTCCAATCCTGCATTTTGGTTGATTTACATTTTAATAAATCGGGGAAAATTACGGCAGTTAATAAAATATTGTTATCTTTGGTTAAAGATTTAACTTTTTTTACAAAACCCGTAATTTTTTCTTGCCTGTATGCTGACCAATTGTTCCAATCTTCTGTTCCATAAGTAATTTCAACAGGATCTATGCCGTATAAATTCATAAATTCATTTCTGGCATATTGAGTATACCCCCAATTACTTTGAACATAATTGGAATAAGAGGTATCAACCGACTGAGGATATCTTATATAATCAAGATTAATACCGTCAGGTTTATAAACATCAATGATTTCTTTAAGTATACCGACTAAATAATATTGAACCTCATTATTAGCAGGGTCAAGGAAATATCCGTTATGTTCCGAATCATATTGAGTAAATCTTTTGTTAGCCCACATAGGGTACATACTGAGAACGTGATTATTCTTGTATTTGGGATTATCAACACCTGCATAAAAGCTTTCGAACCAAATATGCAATTTCATATTACGCTTATGAGCTTCATCAATCCAAACAGCAAGCGGGTCAAACCCAACAAATTCTTCTCTTTGTGAAATTACTCCGTATCTTTCCAGATATTTGCTGGGGTATATTGTTTTCCCGTGGTAATATGTTTCAAGAAAAATATCGGTAATCCCCGAATCGGAAATACGCTGAACCGTATTTTTAATGCTTTCGGGAGTTCTTTCAACCGGACGAATCCAAATTCCTTTTAATTCATTTGTTTTGTACGGTATAGCATTTTTAATCGCATCATCAAGCAATGACATTGCCTGAGATATATATGTTTGAGCTTTATCCTGTTTCTTCTCGGCTTTCTTTACCAAATTTTGTGATTCATTTACAAATTCCGAGGTTTTTTTGTCATTGTATGAAGACATAGTATGTTTATAATAGTCAACAATATTATTGACCTGATCGATTTTCATTTTTGCGGCAAACAATAGACTTTCGGGTGTTAAATAAACCTGCAGCTGATTATTAAAATAATCCACATAAACCTTTGAACCTGTTTGTATATTTTTAGAAATCCATGTTTTCGCACTGCCGTGTCCCGATATTACAAATCCGTTTTTCGGAATAACGGAATCGGCTCCGTTTAAGCTGACTACCATATTATTTTGGACAATCGCTTCTGTTCCGAACTCATTTGTACCCGTTCTTTCGCCGAAAAGAGGAGTATAAACAATCAACTGATTCGGACCTCTAAGTCCCGGATAGTTTGCATTAACATTATTTTCTTTTTTCGGATTAATCGCATTAATATATCTTTGAGTTTGAAAATATACTACTGATTCCTGAGGAAGCTGAGCTGACATCATCGAGTAATTTAAAACTCTGTCGCTAAGTTCCAATTTTGAAGCAGGTTCAAACTTATATGGTGATTTTTGCGCTTGGAATACAGGCTGCGGTTTCACTTCAACAGAAAGCGTATTCTCAATATCCTCGGAAATCGCCGTTTCTTTTGTAAATATCGTTAGTGTAAAAATTAAAATTAGAAATAAAATCTTCCTCATATTTAATATCATATTAGAAAACAGCTTATTTGTTAATATGTAAATTGAAATAAAATTAAAAAAATATTAATTATCTTATATAAGTACGCTTTTTATATTATCATTAAAATGTGTCCGAGTAAATTTTTACGATAAGCCGAATGTGTGAGTAAAAATTTGCGAGTGGCGAAATTGCGGACGGACAAAGTCCGGTAAGCGAGGTCGGAAGCGAGT
>CANQLK010000148.1 GCA_947624665.1 Candidatus Gastranaerophilales bacterium | reverse complement strand
TCCATTAGAGCTGACTTAAATTAAAATTATTTTTTTATTTGATTTTTATTTCAAAACTTTTTTAATTCAAAATTATTGAAGAATAAAAAAAACATTTTATTGCTTATTCTACCAAGAATGACCGCCACCGCCGCCATGCCCGCCGCCGGAAAATCCGCCGCCTGAATGTCCACCGCCCGATGAACCACGGCTCGGCGGGAATGCAGAGTTATACATTGCATTACTGATTCTGTCGAATTTACTCGGATTAAATGTTCCCACGTACCAATGAGGGTGCCAATCCGAAATATTTTCAAGTTTTTGCAGCCAAACATTAGCTACTCCCAATACATAAGCATAAGGCAATACATCATCACAATAATTAGGATTTTCTGCCAAAAGATTTCTTATTCTGTTTTCTTCCGCAGTTTCCAAATATTTCTTAAATCCTAATACATTACCAAGAAGCTCACGTCCTTTTCTGTTTCGTTTAGGCATATTTAATAAACATATTATAGTTGCAACAAGACATAAGACTTCAAATATCAAATAAGGATAATTGCTTTCGACATTTTGAACACTGTTAGCTAACTGTATACAAGGGAATAAGCCAAAACAGATTGACCATATAGTAATAACAATTTTACTGCTCAGTCTTCCGGATCTTATAGAGGTTGCAAATACAAATATTGCTATAATAGGGAATATTATTAGAAATGCATCTCCTCCAAATAACATAGCGAATGAAAAATCACCAAGAGTATAAATTATTGTTCCCAGTATTGATAATACTGCAATCAGAAGAATAAAAATTTTCGAAGGTGAACAAGCATCCGGCTCGAATATATAGCCTTTTATTTTATTTAATCTTGAACGTATTCTTGTGCAGCTTTCGCTGAACATTTCCGAATATTTTAATGTGTATTCGGATACTTCATCCCTGTTTCTGTCAGTAAACAAAGCATCAAACATTATTTTTTCTTCTTTTATATCTCCGTCATATTCTTTCAGCTTTTTTATAATAAATTCACCGTCATCATCTTCTTCTATTTTCAAATATCCCTTATTCGCCAAATAGAAAATTAAAGATACAACGCCTTTTTCGGTAGAAGTTCCCTCATATTCAACCTCGAATTTAGCACTGTTCCTGTTTTTTGGAGGATAAAAATTTACAATCGGAATAACAGGTTCGTCTTTTCCGTAAAACAACCATAACAAAAACGATATTAATGCCATCACACCTGAAATTAGTGCCGTTAGCATACTTAATCCGTTTTCTTTTATAAAGTAATTATCATCAAGTACAAGTCTTATTGTTATACCTTCACGCGGTTTCAATACACCTGTTGTATATCCGCTGATTTCAGTACCTTGAGTATTAACCACAAGAAAATTAGGATCGTAACCCTGTTTGCTGTAATAGCCTGTCGAAAATCCAAAATCTTTGGCTGTATAGTCTTTTGGCATTGTTATTCTGAAACTTGCACTGTTTATCGGGGTATCCCATTCATTACCTATAATGTTATAGTAGAATTCATCGGCATCTTTTAATTTGTCATTACCCATTTTGTATGTATATTTAATAACATACCTTACACGACCGTCAACATATCTGTCAGCTGAACCCATTTTAATATTAAGATTATTGTTTTCTTTATATACCGAATTCAGGCTTGTTGCCTCGACATTTTCAATTTTGCCGAACTCGTTAGTAATACTGCCGTTTTTTCTTATTATTTTGCTTTTTAACGGAATTGTTCTTATCAGACCGTGAGAAGGTACTGTAAAATTCAAATCCAATACTTCCGTTATGTCCACGCTCCTGTTTTCTTTTACATCCATTGTTATATCGTATTTTTCAATATAAAAATTTTCCGCAAAAGAACTGTTCATTATAAACATATTTATAATGAATGCAGCTATAATCAATAAAATTTTTCTCATTAGAAAGATACCTTTACATTTGCTCGCTGTGTTTCATCAATTTCAAACATTTTTTCACGTTTTACGGCAAATACCGAACATATAAGATTAGAAGGAAACATTTCGGTATAATTGTTTAATGTTCTTACCGTTCCGTTATAATATTTTCTTGAATTAGCTATCTCGTCTTCAATTTGAGATAATTGTTCCATCAACATATTATAGCTCTGGTTTGCCTTCAAATCAGGATAATTTTCTGCTACAGCAAGTAATCTGGACAAACCTAAATCCAATTGTGCGTTTAAATCTATCTTTTCGGAATTATTTAACCCAGAATAATTGGTATTTCTAAGTTCCGTAATTTTATTAAGAACTTCTTTTTCGTAAGAAGCATAACCTTTTACGTTTTCCAATAAGTTTGGAATTAAATCCCAACGTTTTTTCAAATAAACATCCATTGTTGCGAATGCTTCTCTTACATAGTTTCTTAGAGTTATAGCTTTATTGTATCCCGCTATCAGCCATAATACAGCGATCACTCCAATAACTAACATTACTGTTTGACTATTCATAATACTCTCCTCTTTTCAAGAAATCACATATATTGTATAATACATTATATTATATGGGGTCATATATGAAAAGGATTTTATTTTTATTTTTAATCGCTATTTTGTGTTTAGGATTACCGACATTTGCATATACGCAAACTTCCAATACGGGAAGCGGTTCCGGTGCTATTACTAATCCTGAAGCAGGCACTTCGGGTATAAAACCCGGATACAATGACACCTATTATACCCACTACAGAACAATTACAGGCTATAAATCAAACGGCAAATGGGGGTTTTACAGCCAAAACGGTAATGTTAACATACCTCCTATATTTACTGACATTGAAGCCTTAAATATGAATTATTTGAAAGTCGCTATTAACAACAAATGGGGTATTCTTGATACTCAAGGAAATCAAATAGTTACTCCTAAATATGATGACATTGATGATTTAATGAATAACCTTTTTAAGGTTGAATTGAACGGCAAAAAAGGTATTCTTAACAGGAACGGCGTTGAAGTTATTAAACCTAAATATGATGATATTGATGAAATTGACTCTCAATACTTTAAAATAGAACAAAATGACCGAAAAGGCGTTATTAATTTGGACGGAAAAGTAATTGTTCCCGCATCCTATGATGATGTCGATAAATTAGACAGCAGCCATTTCAAAATAGAACTTAATGACAGGTGGGGTGTCGTTAATATGTCGGGAAAAGAAACAATTAAACCATTGTACGATAAAATTGAAGCTACAAAAGGCAATCACTTTAAAGTTAAGCATAACGGGAAATGGGGCGCAATCGATTTTAACGGAAAAGTCGTCGTTGAAATAAAATATGGCCCGCTGCAAGCTAATAAATATATTAAAGCTCTTTACTAATTTCTAATTATATTTAAAAAGAGAAACGGTTTATTAATATCGTTTCTCTTTTTTTATTACTATAAATTTAATGCCTTAGCTAATGCGGGAACTACTATATCCCAAGCCGTTTCATTTGGATGTATGCCATCCGGCATTTTATATTTCTTGTCATATAAAACCTCATTTGTTAATTTATTAGTATCAAGAACTATAAACCCTTCATCCTCAAGCTCTTTCCACCGCTTGTTATCATGAATTTTCGGCGATTTACATTCGCTAAATTTTAAAATTACAAACTTCGCATTAGGAAATTTTTTATCTGCAAGTGATTTCGCTTTTTCAAAATGAAGCTTCATATAATCAAAATTGTCATTAACCTTACTTTTTGAATATAAATACCATCTGTAATGTTGTTCAAAAAAACGAACTATAGGAAATCTATATATAAAATAATTAGGCTTCTCTAATTCTAAACTATACAAATTTCCCTGAGGGCGTAGGGGGGGGGATTTTTTATATTTATAATGAATATCATAATATGGTTCATCAGCAGCCATTATTCTTCTGTATAGCCTGAATGCGTGGTCATCTATAAAAATAAAAATTATATATTCGGGATTGGGTATTTCTTTTTCTAATTCAAAGTTCTCCAGCATATATGGCATTATTTGGATCCCGTAGCTTGATATTGACCTGTTATATACACTGCGGTTAGTATATTTTGCCAATTTATAGCTTAGTGCTTGTTCTTCTTTTAAACCGTATCCGTACCCGAACGAACATCCGAATATTAATATAGGGGATTTCCTTGATTTTTCAATTATCGTATCTCTAAAATAATGACTTTCCTTTTTCGCTTTATATAAATGATTGAAGTCAATTATCTTATGAGCATTTATATATCTGCGTATATTATCCTGAAAACTGAATTTTTCATAGGAAATAAAATTAATGTATATAAAATATTCAAATAAAATACCCAATAATACAAGTATAACTATATTGATAGCTATTAATTTAATTTTATGCATTAAAAGATATTCTCCATCTCTCCAAAAAATTATAACATGATTTAATCTAGTGTCGTAAATTTTTACTCACAACTTCGGCTTATCGTAAAAATT
>CANQLK010000147.1 GCA_947624665.1 Candidatus Gastranaerophilales bacterium | reverse complement strand
GCGGAAATGGCGATATTAATGATGATTTGGGTGATGATGAAGATTTAAGACCTTGGATTGATGATTATTTTGACAGAGACAGATGGGGCGATAGGATTAAAGACTTCCTTAATTGGCTTAGAGATTTGTTAAAAGCCATAGGTATCTTACATTAATTTTGTCCGAGTAAATTTTTACGATAAGCCGAAGGTGAGAGTAAAAATTTGCGAGTGGAGTATTGAAAAGGTTACAAAACGAACAAGCGAAGAATGAGCTTTGCGACAAGATTAAATTAAAAAATTAATTTTGACTGTTTTACATTTCTATAGAATACCAATATATATCGTATGTATTGTTTTTATCACGCATTTTATCTTTTGTATATTTTATTTTTCTTTGATTTAAAGTATTTTCTATTTGATTTTCGAAAAAATTAAATTCCGGATATACTTCTTCATATTCTATGATATTTCTGCCTAATATTATTTTACTTTCATTTCCTTTATCTTTAGTAATTAAATCTAAAAAATCATCTAAAATTTTTTGAGATTCTTCGGGAGTATTAAATATATCCACCTCCGAGAAATAAAGTTTTTTGTTAAATTTTAAAAAATAATCATAAAATAATGTATCATTTATCAATTCATCAAAAGTCAAGATTTTAGCATTTTCTTGAACATTCGTTAACATTTTATTTATAGCTTTAAGCTTTAATTCACGTCCTACAAATGATCCTCTCATATCTAAAAAGACATCTATCGGAATATTTATAAATGGGATTTTACTTAAGTGTAAGGTTATAAAAATTATCACAGATAGAACTATTGTTTTAATATGGAAAAATCTTTCATCATCCAATGTTGTTACTAACAGTAAAATAAAAATCGGAATCATAAATAGAATCAATCTTCCAACAAGTGGGTAAATATGTAAAAAAGATGCAATAACAAAAGCACATAATGTTAATGAAATAAAAATGCCTTGTTTTTTATTATGTCTTAATAACAATATTAAACCGACTATTAAAAACAACAAGATTACAAATAGAAAATTATTATTAAAATCCGGCACTAAAAATACCAAAAAATCAGAGAAGGCTTTTTTAACCGAACTAAAAGAAAATGTTAAAAAGCCGCTTATCCATTCATTTTCTAATTTTTCAAAAGTATAAATTTTTCTATATAATAAATAAAAATATAAAGTTCCTAATGCATAACCTAAAATTATAAAAAAACTTTTTTTATTTATACATTTTTCTTCTATAAATTTTGCACATATAAATGCAGGGATTATGAATACAGCAGGCATGCTCAATATAGAAAAAAGAAAAGCAGATATAGAATACAAAATTAAACTTTTTTTATTTAAATCTTTAAAATGTACATAATCATAAATAAATATTAGAAATAAACATAATAAAACATCTGTTGAATATTGTTTAAACTCTTGTGCATAATAAATTAACGGAACAGAAAAAGAAAAAATAAATATTCCCATTAAAATGGCTATTTTTGACTTAAACCATTTTAAAGAAATATACGTAAACAAAATAATGGATAATAGTGAAGAAATTAATGGGATAAATCTAAAACTATAATAACTATAACCAAATAATTTCAAAATAATAAAAACTAAAAAGCAAAATAGAGGCGGACATTTTTGATTTGCCTCCAGCGGTCCAAACATATCAAATAAATTGGAATTAAAAAAAGATAAAGCCAACATCATCTCATCATGCCAAAAGGTATAGTTTTTAGATAAAGAAATATTCGATAGCCTATCCCCAAAGAAACTATTAATAATAATAAAACCGGAAAAATTATATCTGATATTTTTTTCATAACCAAATTATATTATAATTATTTTTTTAACACAAATATATTTTGACTTATAATTTTGTCGGTATAATAATATAATTTATGAATAAAATAGTACTTGCACAAATAAATCCGATTGCAGGAAATATAGAAGAAAATTCGAAAAAAATTATTGAAAGTATAAATAAAGCTAAAAAAAATAATGCCGATTTAGTAATATTTCCTGAGCTTTCATTAATGGGATATCCGTTTGGGGATATTTTTATAAGGCATAAATCAATAATAGAAAGACAACTGATTGCATTGGAAAATATATCGGCAAAAACTACAAGCATTACTGCGATAGTAGGTTTTGCGGAGCCGACATATAATGCGAATAAAAAACCGTTTTATAATTCAGTAGCAGTTATGCAAAACGGCAAGATTATTAATATAGTAAGAAAAAGACTGCTGCCGAATTACAGTGAATTCAATGATTACAGATATTTTGAACCCAATGAAAGCACACCCGAAATTTTGGAATTAAACGGTGAAAGATACGGTATACTTGTTTGTGAAGACAGTTTTAATGATAAATCATTTTTCAAAGAAGACTGCATTTATAAGACTGACCCGATAAAAGAGATAATGAGTAAAAATCCTTCAACATTAATAAATTGTTCTTGTTCTCCGTCGAGGACAGGAAAAGAATACGTAAAAAATGCTCTTTTTTCGTCAATCGCAAAAAAATACGGAGTAAATTACATATATGTTAATCAGGCGGGATATGCCGATAATTTATGTTTTGACGGAACCTCAAGGATATATAACAGTAATGGGGAACTCACATTAAGGGCTAAATCCTTTGAAGAAGATTTTGTAATTACTGATAATTTACAGGGTAAAATCAATGATATACCCGATGGAATGGATAAAAGGGTTGATTTTAAAAAATTTAATACACAATATAAATCAGATTTAGCAAGAACATATAAAAGTATAATTTTTGGTATAAAAGAATATTTTCAAAAAAACGGATTTACAAAAGCGGTATTAGGCTTATCGGGCGGGTTGGATTCAAGTATCTGTGCTGTTTTACTGTGTGATGCACTTGGTAAAGAAAATGTATGGGGTGTATCTATGCCAAGCAGGATAACTTCTGACGAAAGCAAAAATGATGCCGAAATTTTAGCCAAAAATTTAGGAATAAATTTTCTTGAAATACCTTTAGCTGAGGCAATAGATGTATTTAAACCTATGTTAAACCAAGCATTTAAAGAGGTTAATACGGATAAATTTGAAAAATCCACTACCATAGAGAATTTACAGGCAAGAATAAGAGCAACAATATTATGGAGTATATCCAATGAGCATAAACAAATGCTGCCGATAGCTACAAGTGATAAATCAGAAGCTTATATAGGCTATGCAACGGTTAACGGAGATATGTCAGGCGGATTTGCACCAATTGCTGACGTTACAAAAACGAAACTGTTTGCTTTAGGCAGATTTTTAAACGAAAACAGAGCGCAAAAAAACGCAATTCCGCAGGCAATTTTGGAAAAACCCCCGGGGGCGGAGCTTAAAATTAATCCAAAAACAGGCAAAACAGTATGTGCGGAAGAAGAAAATATGCCCTATGAATTTCTTGATGAAATTATATGGTTTGTTGAAAATGCAGGTTATGGCTTTGACGATTTATTAAATCATAACTTCTGTTATGAGAAGCACCATCCGTTAACGGTTGAAGATAAAACGGAATGGATAAATAAATTTTATTGGAAATCTAAGTGTGCGGTATATAAATGGCATATAATACCGCCAAGTATAGTTACGGATGCACATTCAATAAATTCGGTTGAATACAGACAACCGATAATTTCAAAAATATATCGGTGATAAAATTTATTAGCAATTTTGAAGAAAATAAATGTTCAGGGCGCAGATGGGTGTGATTTTCTCATATAAACGAAATTTCTGAAATATTAAATTAGAGTGATTTTTCAGAATGAGTCGGAGATAAAAAAGATTAGGATAACGTAAGATTATGTTATGAGTGTATATTGCGGAAAATTGCGAAATAAGTCCCAAAAAATCTATTGAAAAAAATAAATGTTTATATTAAATTTATATTAAAGTAGATACAAATGGCGGGCATCGCCAAGCGGTTAAGGCCTCGGATTGTGGTTCCGATATGCGTGGGTTCGAATCCCACTGCCCGCCCCATATTTAACTTTTGGTCAGTCAATCGGTCTAAAAACTCGAATATGACTGATTTTTTATGTGTTCGAAATTCGCTTAAGTCGTAACTGATACCCTCCGGGTAGATTAATTTTTGTAAGCGTTGCCTAAATTCAAGTTCGCCATTTTCCCATAAAGTTTTTATGTTATTTAATGCAAAACAACAGCTGTCCAAAAACTTATTAATGCTTTCGTCTGGTATTTCTAAGCCTGCTAAAGAAGTTTTTTTATCCATAATTGATTGTTCCAAATCTTCATTAAATAGCTTGTAATCATTTTCGGATAACTTGTCTTCAATATATTTTTTTGTGAGCTTTAATTTGGTTTCATTAAGTTGCTTAAGTTCGTTTTCCAACTGTTTTTTTAAATTAGTTTGTTCTTTTATTTCCTCTTTGTAAGCATCTTCTAATATAGCTCTAAACAATGTTAAAAGTTCTTTTTT
>CANQLK010000146.1 GCA_947624665.1 Candidatus Gastranaerophilales bacterium | reverse complement strand
CATTGAAAGCGAAGTTTATTTGGCTTCCCCATATATTGCAGCTGCAAGTGCAATCTTAGGTAAAATTGCTTCACCCGATAATTTATATTTAATCTAGTGTCGCAACATTACGCTTGCTCCTCGCAACCGTAAAGTTGCTCACCTTTTCAATACGCCACTCGCAAATTTTTACTCACACCTTCGGCTTATCGTAAAAATTTACTCGGACAAAACTTTGCAAAAGTATTTTTTATGTAATACACTAATAAATATGAAATATATTGATAATGTCAGAAATTTTTGCATAATTGCGCATATAGACCACGGTAAATCCACTTTGGCGGACAGACTGCTTGAAAAAACAGGAACTATTGCCGAAAGAGATATGCAGGACCAACTTTTAGATTCTATGGACATAGAACGTGAGCGTGGTATTACCATTAAGTTAAATGCTGCAAGAATGAACTATAAAGCTAAAGACGGCAAAGAGTATGAATTAAATCTTATAGATACTCCCGGGCATGTGGATTTCAGCTATGAAGTGTCACGTTCTTTGGCTGCATGTGAAGGCGCCCTTTTGATTGTTGATGCAACTCAGGGCGTTGAGGCTCAAACACTTTCAAATGTTTATCTTGCCGTTGAACAAAATTTGGAAATTATTCCCGTTATTAATAAAATTGATTTGCCTTCCGCCGATGTCGAACGGGTAAGAGAAGAAATTGAAGAAGTATTGGGAATTGACGCTTCTATGGCAATACCTGTCAGTGCAAAAGAAGGTATAGGTATTGATGAAGTACTTGAAGCTGTCGTAGAATTTATACCTCCGCCTATAGATACTTCCGATAAACCTTTAAGAGCTTTGGTTTTTGACAGTGCATACGACCAATATCTCGGTACTCTTTGCTTTTTTAAAGTAATAGACGGAAATATTAAACTGGGCGATAAAATTAAATTTATGGCTTCGGGCAAAGAATATGAAATAACAGAGCTTGGATATCTCAATCCTAACAGAGTGCCCGTTAAAGAGCTTAAAACAGGTGATGTAGGATATATGGGATGTTCCATAAAAGAGATTACACGTTTTGTCGGTGATACTATAACTCACGTAGAAAATGGCGCAAATGAACCGTTAGAAGGTTATAAAGAAGCTCTGCCCATGGTATTTTCAGGGTTATATCCCGTTGATAATGACCAATATCAAGACTTGAAAGAAGCACTTGAAAAATTAAAACTTAATGATTCGAGCATAACTTTTGAACCTGAAACTTCATCGGCATTGGGTTTTGGCTTTAGGTGCGGTTTTTTGGGTATGCTTCACATGGAAATCGCTCAGGAAAGGCTTGAAAGGGAATACAATCTTACATTAGTAACTACTGCTCCCAGTGTTATTTACAAAGTGCATAAAACAAACGGAGAAGTGCTTGAAATAGATAACCCTGCTAACCTTCCCGATGCACAATACAGAGATTACATTGAAGAACCTTATGTTAAAGCCTCCATAATTACTCCAAACGAATATGTGGGTTTATTAATGGAGTTGGCTCAATCTAAAAGAGGTATTTTCATTAATATGACTTACCTCGATAAAATAAGAGTTTCTCTACATTATGAAATACCTTTAAGCGAAATTATTACAGACTTTTATGATCAATTAAAATCACGTTCTAAAGGATATGCAAGTTTGGACTATGAATTTAGCGAATACAAAAAATCCGACTTGGCAAAACTTGATATATTGCTTGCAGGCGAAGTAGTTGACGCCTTAAGCGCAATAGTTCATAAAGATAATGCCTTCTATGTGGGGCAAAAGCTCACTTCTAAGCTTAAAGATATAATCCCGAGGCAAATGTTTGAAGTTGCAATACAAGCCGCAATCGGAGGCAGAATTATTGCAAGAACAAATATCAAGGCTCTAAGAAAAAGCGTACTTGATAAGTGCTACGGCGGTGATATTTCAAGAAAAAGAAAACTGCTTGAAAAACAAAAACGAGGCAAAAAACGTATGAAAGCGGTAGGACGTGTAGAAGTTCCGCAAGAAGCTTTTATGGCTGTATTAAGTTTAAATGACGATTAAGGAGGATAATTTTGGCATTAGATACTTCTCTTGTTATGATATTAGCAGGCGGTGAAGGCAGAAGATTATATCCTTTAACCAGAGATAGAGCCAAACCTGCCGTTCCTTTCGGCGGAAGATACAGAATTATTGACTTTGTCATTAACAATTTCATTAATTCCGGGTTCTACAAATTAAAAATATTGACTCAATATAAATCGGATTCATTAAATCAGCATATAGCAAGAAGTTGGCCTGTTTCATCAATATTAGGTCAATATATAGATTTAGTACCCGCACAAATGCGTACTGACGGAAATTGGTACAAAGGTACAGCCGATGCGGTTTTTCAAAATTTAACTCACATATATGACGAAAACCCGAAGCACGTTTGTGTTTTTGGAGGCGACCATATTTACAGAATGGATGTTTCTCAAATGATGAGATTTCATAAAAAGAAAAATGCCGTTCTTACTATTTCCGCATTTCCTATACCGATTTCGGAAGCAAAAGAATTCGGTATTATTGAAGTTGATGATGATTGGCGTTTAACGGGATTTCAGGAAAAACCGCAAGATACTCCAAAATCTATCCCCGGGAAGCCTGATATGTGCCTTGCTTCTATGGGTAATTATATTTTTGAAACGGAAGATTTAATCCGAGAAACGACAGAAGATTCAATTAATCCCGACTCAAACCACGATTTCGGGAAAAATATCATTCCAAAAATGCTTGCAAAAGGCAAACAAATTTATGTTTATGACTTTTCTCAAAACGATTATACGGGTAAAACCGAAAGCGAAGGCAATTATTGGAGAGATGTAGGGAGCATTGACAGTTATTGGCAGGCGAATATGGATTTACTGGATTATGAACCCGAGTTAAATCTTTATTCAACCGATTGGCCTTTACGTACTTATAACTATAACTTTCCTCCCGCTAAATTCATTTGGGAAGAAGGCGAAAGAGTAGGTATGGCTACTAATTCAATGGTTTCAGAAGGATGTATAATTTCGGGAGGAAGTATTTCAAGATGCATTTTATCTCCGAAAGTAAGAGTTAACAGCTTTTCTACTGTTACAGATTCCATACTTATGGAAAATGTCACTGTAGGAAGGTATTCGGAAATAAGAAAAGCCATAATCGATAAGAATGTTGATATACCTCCATATACAAAAATAGGCGTAGATGCCGAAAAAGATAGAGAAAGAGGCTTTATCATATCATCAGGCGGTGTTACGGTAGTCCCGAAAGGTGCTAAATTATGAAGAAAAAAATTATTTTAACCGTTTTAGTCGTTATTGTCCTGTGTATGATTTTTTTAGGAATTAAAACAATTAAAACAGCTCAAAATGGAACATATACTCCTCAACAAAATCTTAATGCGCCTATTGAGATACCTGATGAATATGTTTATAGAATAAATGAAATTGAAAATGATAATAAACCGCAAGTAGTACTGTTTTATGCTGATTGGTGCGGTTATTGCAGAAGATTCATGCCTGTCTTCGGCAAATTTGCAAAAAAATACAAGGATAAATATTCATTTGTAATAGTAAACGTTGACCATCCCGAAAATACACAAATGGTAAAGAAATTCCATATTATGGGATTTCCGTCATTATTTATAGTTGATAACGAAATAGGACACCGATTTTCATTGAATATGGCAGCGAGCGGAGATGAAAGCGTGCTTACAGAGGAGCTGGAAAATTACATCAAGGTCAAACAAAGGATAATTGAAGAAAAGAATGATTAAACTTAACAACGCTGTCCATGATGTAGGTTTACCTGCAAAAAAATAGTATTTATCATTTTATTATTAAAAAGCCTGCTATTTTAGCAGGCTTAATTATTTAATCAGGTAAAACCGTTTCTAAATATATTTTTATTTAATTTGTTTTAACCAGTTATCAATTTCTTTATCTGTTTCAGGGTTTCCTTTTTCATAAACAACAAGAGGAGATAATACTTTTGAACCTTTTGCAAGTTTAGCCATATCCTCTGCTATTGTATATTTCCCGCCGCCACCATGGGTGATAAAGGGAATAATTGTTTTACCTTCAAAATTGTTTTCTGACAAGAAGGTTTTAACGGCAGGAGCCATTTCATACCACCAAGCAGGTGTGCCTACAAAAATAATGTCATAACCTGAAACATCGCCATTGTCTTTAAGAGCCGGTTTTGTTCCTTCATCGTGCTGTTTTTTAGCAACCCCATAGGCAGTTTCATTGTAATCAGTTGGGTACGGAATTGCAGTTTCAATTCTAAACATTTCACCGCCAACTGATTTATGAATTTTTTCAGCAATTGATTTTGTGTTACCGCCCCAAGAAAAATATGCGATTAATATTTTTTTATCCATAAGTCCTCCTTGTGAATTTTGAGCCTTTACAAATGTACATCCCGTACAAATCAGTAATATTGATATAATAAACAGTAATAATTTTTTCAT
>CANQLK010000145.1 GCA_947624665.1 Candidatus Gastranaerophilales bacterium | reverse complement strand
GCAATAGACTTTGGTTTCATAATTTTGTCTAAAGTGTTCATTTATTTCGTCCTTTCTTTCATTAGTAACCGTTTTCAATCCATTCACGGACTCTGAATTTAGCACCGAGTTCATTAGCTGTTTCTTGGCATTTTTTTAAATTCAGATGTCTGTTTTTATAGCCTTCCACTACAGTTGCCGTTACGGAAATATCGGCATCGGAGCAGGCTTTAATAAATTTTTTAACTTCCTCGTAAGCGCCTTTAAAATTCGGTTTGGAAAGTTCATTATACTCTTGTTCATTTTCACCGTTGAGGCTGACGGAAAATTCATCAATTAAGCCTTTAAGTTCGGGAACTACATTTCTTTTATAAACAAAATTGGCATGCCCGTTAGTATTAACACGAATTTTTTTATCGGGATATTTTTGTTTAATGTATTTAGCCACATCCTTAAGGACATCAAGCTTTAACATAGGTTCACCGTAACCGCAGAATATAATTTCATCAGAGAGCTTATCTTTAATAGCATTTAATTGTTTAATAACGTCATCAGCAGTAACATTTTCGGAGTTCAAGAACAAATCCGAACCAACAACGTCATCTTTAATCGAGCGGATACAGAATATACAATCATTAGTACAACTGTTAGTTAAATTAATATAAACTTTTCCGTCTAATAAATATGCTAAATTAAAATCTGCCATGTTCATACACCTATAATAAGATTTTGCCACAAAGACTGTATGATAACAAGTAATTTTTAAATTAATAATTTAGCCAAAAATATAGTTTTATGGTATAAAAAGACTATGATAGAGATATTGATATTATATACGATACAAAAGCGTGAGAAGACAATATATTCAATAAGAAAGGAAATCATTGAGATATTCGGAACTTTTACAAAGCCGAGTATCGGAACAATATATCCGGCATTAAAGCGGTTACTAAAAGAAGGTGCGGTAGAAGTATACGAAAAGATTTCGGAGGGCGGAAAGAAATCAACGTATTATTCTTCAACAAAAAAAGGATTAGAATGCTTTAAAAAATATTTTTTTAATACAGGAAGTGAAAATCCTTCGTTATTTTATACTCATCTTCAAGCAAGGCTTGGAACTATGAGCTTGTTGAATGAAGATGAAAGAAAAAATTTTATCAGTGAAAACTTAAGAAAAATTGATTTATATAAAATAGAAATTGAAAAAAAGCTTAATGATGAATATTTAGAGCTTGACTACTACCAAAAGCAGCTGTTAAACAGGACACTAAAAGAAGTTCAAAACCTCGAAACATATATGAAAGAGCTAAAAACAAATTAATTTTGCGATTTTTCAGAACAATGTCAATTGACTTGTCTTTTGGCTATGTTTAACAAAGAATTTTTTGCGATGATAGACGGTTAAACCGAATTTATCAACTGCCTCTAAATGCTCTTTTGTAAGGTATCCTTTATTTTTAGCCCAATTATACATTGGAAACTCTCTATCCAATTCTAACATATATCT
Source organism: Candidatus Gastranaerophilales bacterium (assembly GCA_947624665.1). Taxonomy (GTDB): domain Bacteria; phylum Cyanobacteriota; class Vampirovibrionia; order Gastranaerophilales; family Gastranaerophilaceae; genus Avigastranaerophilus. The sequence continues at coordinate 3,002 of CANQLK010000145.1, read as the reverse complement.
GTCACGGGAGACTTTTGCAAGAATACTGGCGGCAGCTATAGAAGCGGATTTATAATCCCCTTTTACAATGTATTCCTGACAATAATTAAAATCAGGGATTTTCTTATTCCCGTCAACCAAAACAATAACATCATCGGAATTAAGTTTTAAAATCACGTCATTACAGGATTTTTTCATAGTCAGAAGCGACGTTTTTAAAATATTCAGTTTTTCTATATCGGCGACAGAACCTCGTTGAATAGAATAGAGCGAATTTGCAATTATAATATCAAATAACTGTTCTCTTGTTTTTTCATTTAATTGCTTAGAATCATTAAGTTTATCCAAAGATTTAATTAGAGTTTTATCAAGAGAAGTAAAGCAGACGGCTGCAGCAAACACATCACCCGCTCCGGGGCCTCTGCCTGCCTCATCAGTACCTATTATGAATTTATTTTTTGAATAAAATTTTTTATCAAACCGAAATCTGTTGTTCATAAATATCCAGAGTTAACCTGCCGAGCCTGCCCGAACGGAAGTCGTTTAAAATATTTTGCGCACATCTTTTAGTATCGGGATTACCGCCTGATACTATCCAGTTGCGTTTTAAAGCAATCGTTTCAAGAGTGACTACATTATCATCAAGATTATAATAATTTTTTAATAAATCAGGGTAAATTTGGTTAATATCGGTAATAAACATAGAAGCCGCAGCTTCAACGTCATAAGCATTTTCACCTATAGAGTCAACGTAAGCCAATTTATAAGCTTTAATTTGGTCATCTTGTTTTAAGGGAATAATTCCGGGAGTATCCAATAAATCGAGCTTAGGATTAATTCTAACCCACTGTTGTTCACGGGTAACACCAGCTTTAGCACCTGTTTTGGCTTTGGATTTTTTAATCAGTTTATTTATGATACTTGATTTTCCGACATTAGGCATACCGACAACCATAACCCTAACGGCTCTTGGGAGCAATCCTTTTTTAACAAGAGCAGCTATTTTTGGCTGTCCTAATTCTGCAACTTTGTTTAAGATTTTGGATAAATCCTTATTATCATTTGCCATAGTAGAAATTACGGGGCATTTAGTCATTTCTTTTATAGTTTTAAGCCATTTTTGAGTTTGTTCAATATCCGCCAAATCCGATTTATTAAGTAAAATAAGCCTTGGTTTATCTCTTAAGAGTTTTTGTATATCGGGGTATGAGGAACTGAAAGGGATTCTGGCGTCTAAAACTTCAATAACAACATCAACGATATTGAGCTGTTCTTTAAGTTTTTTTTCGGCTTTAGCGATATGACCTGGATACCAGTGAATAAATTCCATACGTACCTCATTTAACATAAAAGCCATACTCAATGCGAAAACAAAGACCATGGCTTTTATTTATAATAATATACCTAATCTATTTTTTTTCAATTTTTTCTCTGATACGAGTAGCTTTACCTGAGCGTTCTCTCAAATAATATAACTTGGCACGATTAACGTCACCACGTCTAACCACGGTAATTTTTTCAATACGAGGAGAATAGACAGGGAAAACACGTTCAACGCCGACACCTTGGAAAGTTTTTCTGACTGTAATTGTTTTTCCAACGCCACTTCCACGTTTTTTGAGGATTATACCTTCAAAAGCCTGTGTTCTTTCCTTATTTCCTTCAATAATTCTAACGGATACTCTAACGGTATCACCGGGATTTAATTCGGGTAATTCTTTATTTAAATATTCTTTTCCCAGATTTTCTACTATAGGGTTCATTATTGCATTCCTTTTCATTGTATTTAACGTTACTATATAATATTTTAAACATATTTTTTCTTCAAGCACTTTTTAAAAAAAGATTAAAATTTTATTTACAATACGTTAACAAATGTTAACAAAGTATAAAATAAAGCTAAAGTTCAGGAGGCGAAAAACCGATTATAAAGACATAAGATACGGAGAAAAGGCAAACAATGGGATTAAACGTAGGTTCAATATCATCGGCTAATACACAGTTATCTAAAATAGATGCTCAAGCATTAGAACGTGTAACTGAACAAATATTCAATCCGAATAATGAAAAGAGCATAGATGTTTCAAAGCTTGACTTGACTAAATTCAACAGAGCAGATATCGGAACAGATTTATATGCAGCAAGAACAAGTACCGAAGCAGCGATACAAGCATCGAAAGCATCTGCTGATTTTGGCGTAAACTTAAGCAATGCGTTCTCTGCTAATGTACAATATTTGAATTCACAAGCTGCACAAAGCTTATTTACATCTAAAGAAAATAACGGAAAAGTTATGGTAGGAGTTGATAATACACAACCGTTAACAGGTACTCAAGCCGTTGTTGCAGCAGCAGAAGTAATTGATATAAACAGTATGAATAAAGATAAAAAAGGTCATAATCCTTTTGTTTATTATATTAAATCGGATTCTAAAGATAAAATAACGGAAGAAGATATTATAAACAGCAAAAACATATTTGAATTAAATGAGATAGAAGAAAAAATGTTTAAACAAACGGTAAATATTCTTGCTTAATACACATTGTTACTTGTTTTTCCGAGACGAAATGCGAATTTCGTCTTTTTTTTGCGGATTTTGCGTAAAGCGGAGCCGAACGAAGTGAGCGAGCTTGAAGCGCTGAGGCAGAACGTTTGCGACAGCGAAGCGAAGCAAACTGCTCTGCCGATATGGAGCAAAATCCAAGACAGCGGATTTTGCGTAAAGCGGAGCCGAACGAAGTGAGCGAGCTTGAAGCGCTGAGGCGGAACGTTTGCGACAGCGAAGCGAAGCAAACTGCTCTGCCGATATGAAGCAAAATCCAAGACAGCGGATTTTGCGTAAAGCGGAGCCGAACGAAGTGAGCGAGCTTGAAGCGCTGAGGCGGAACGTTTGCGACAGCGAAGCGAAGCAAACTGCTCTGCCGATATGAAGCAAAATCCAAGACAGCGGATTTTGCGTAAAGCGGAGCCGAACGAAGTGAGCGAGCTTGAAGCGCTGAGGCAGAACGTTTGCGACAGCGAAG
>CANQLK010000144.1 GCA_947624665.1 Candidatus Gastranaerophilales bacterium | reverse complement strand
CCTTCTCCGTGGGGTACTCTTAATGAATTATCTTTTACATCTCTTGCTTTTTCTGCAAAGATTGCTCTTAATAATTTTTCTTCCGGAGGATGTTCAGATTCACCTTTCGGTGTAACTTTTCCTACGAGAATATCATCAGCGTATACTCTTGCACCTATTCTTACAATACCTCTTTCATCCAAATGTCTTAACGATTCTTCTGAAACATTCGGAACTTCTCTTGTAATTTCTTCAGGTCCGAGCTTTGTTTGACGAGCTTCGATTTCTAATTTTTCGATATGTAACGAAGTAAATACGTCATCGTGAACGCATCTTTCGGAAAGTAAAATAGCATCTTCGAAGTTATATCCTTCCCAAGGCATATAAGCTACCAGAACGTTTTTACCTAACGAAAGCTCACCGTAATGAGTAGAAGCGCCGTCGGCTATAACATCACCAGCTTTTACTTCATCACCTTCATTTACTATCGGTTTTTGATTGATACAGGTATCCTGATTGCTTCTTACATATTTCATTAATTGATATTTATGTAATTTGCCCGCATTATCTTTTATCCAAATTTCTTCGCCGACAACTTTAACTACTTTACCGTCGACATCTGAAACAACAACCATACAAGAGTCTTTAGCTGCTCTTTTTTCCAATCCCGTTGCAACTACCGGTCTATCGGTAATTAAAAGCGGAACTGCCTGACGTTGCATGTTAGAACCCATCAACGCACGGTTTGCATCGTCGTGTTCTATAAACGGAATTACCGAGGTAGCTACAGATATTACCTGAATCGGTGATACACCCATATAGTCAACACGTTTTGAATCACTCATTGTGAATTCTGATTTATAACGAATCGGTACGTATTGAGCTTTTATGCTTCTGTCTTCGTTTAATGTCAAATCAGAAGGTGCTACACGGAAGTTTTCTTCTTCGTCCGCACTCATGTAGTGTACTTCATCTGTAACAACACCGTCTTTTACTACGAAATATGGAGTTTCAATAAATCCGTAGTCATTAACTCTTGCGTGAGTAGCTAATGAACCTATCAGACCTGCATTAGGGCCTTCAGGAGTTTCAATCGGACAAATTCTTCCGTAATGAGAAGGGTGAATATCACGAACGGCAAATCCTGCTCTTTCTCTAACAAGACCGCCGGGACCTAATGCCGATATACGTCTTTTATGTGTTAATTCAGCCAAAGGATTGGTTTGATCCATGAACTGAGATAACTGTGATGAACCGAAGAATTCCTTCAATGAAGCTATCAACGGTTTTGTGTTCAATAAGTTTAAAGGAGTGAGCGTTTCGGAATTTTGAAGCGTCATTCTTTCTTTAACTATTCTTTCAATTCTTGATAAACCTACTCTGAATTGGTTTTGCAGCAATTCTCCGACACTGCGGATTCTTCTGTTACCCAAATGGTCAATATCATCGCAGCTTCCTTCATCATAAGTAAGGTTTATTAAGTATTCAACAGCAGCAACCAAGTCTTGAATAGTCAATGTTCTTTGGGTTCCTGCTATATTCAGATTTAATTTTTTATTCAATTTATAACGGCCGACTCTGCCTATATCGTACTTTTTGTCATCAAAAAATCTCGATTCGATTATCGAACGACCGCCTGCTGCTGATGCAGGATCTCCGGGTCTTAATTTCTTGTATACTTCTATTAATGCATCATCTGTTGTTTCCGTTGTATCTTTTTCTAATGTTTTCTTTAAAAATTCAAAGTGGGTAAATAATGTTTCCATTTCAGAAACCGTTATTCCCAATGCCTTTAACAATGTTGTTGCTAATATTTTTCTGTTTTTATCTATTTTTACATAGATTATATCGTTAGCATCCGTTTCAATTTTTAACCATGCACCTCTGTTGGGTATCAAGGTTGCGTTAAATAATCTTTTACCCGTAGGTGATATTTCTCTTTTATAGTATATACCGGGGGAACGTACGATTTGCGATACGATAACACGTTCGGCACCGTTTACTATAAACGTACCTTTATTTGTCATTGTAGGAATATCGCCTATGTATACTTCCTGTTCTTTAATTTCACCGGTATCACGATTTACTAAACGTGCCATTACTCTTAGCTGTTTAGCATAAGTAGCATCATGAATTCTTGCTTCTTCCAAAGAATATTTCGGATTATCAAACGTATAATTCGGAAGAAAATGTAATTCTAACCTGCCTGTATAGTCTTTAATAGGAGAATATGAAAGAAATTCTTCTTTCAAACCTTCTTTTAAAAACCACTCAAATGACTTTTTCTGAACTTCGATTAAATCCGGAAGATCATCCAATCTTGTTTTCGGCATACCCATCGGAGTTATTCTTTCAGAATATTTTTGCTTCAACATTCATTCACCTTTCATTATGTGGTGTACTACAACTATTTAAACTTTTATTTTGTTATTAATTTTTCGACTAAGACACTCATAGCCATTATAAAATGATACTTGCTAAAACATGCCAGTCAAGAAAAATACCATCCTTTTTAAAATTTTTTTAAACATTTGTTAACATATCAAAATATTCTATTATTTAAAAAGTCCGAAAATGTTATGGTAACTGTCATATCCTGTCAAGTCCCCAATCATTTTTTCTGCTGTAAATTAATTTTTTTTAATGATATAATCACAATAACGGCTTATGAAAAATTTCAATTTTAACAAACAAACTAAATTCATATTGGCAGAGTTGGTTCTCAGCACTGTTTTACTTGCACTGTTTGCCAATATCGGAATAAACAATGTTCAAAATAAAATGGATAAATCTTATGCTGATTTTGCACAATTGATTTCATCATCCGTTGCATCTCAAACCTCGGATGCAAAAGTTTCATCAGTTGATTTTATACAAAATTTGGAAAAAAAATTCGAACCGTTTATAGCTAATAATAACGATATTTCATATATTGAGTTTAAAGACAAATATAATAATATTCTTTATACTTCCAAGAAAAAACACCTGATTGACGAAAAAGATACGGTTCTAAACGTATCTTCTCCCGTAATTTCGGAAAATGAAATCAACGGATACATAACGGTAGGATTAACGGGAAAAGGACTCGAACCGATTTCTTCCGTTTTAAAAAAATCCGTTTTTACCGTTTTTTCCATTATTTGGCTAATCTTCACGCTTATACTGATTTTAAATGTCTTTTATACTTCAAAAGAATTAAAAAACTTGTATGAAGGAATTAAACAGCTTGCCGTAGGACGTTTTGGTTACAAATTGGAATCCGATAACCTTTCGGAATTGACGGAAGCCTTTAACAATATGTCTAATCTTCTTTCTAAATACGAAGAACACAACATTGAACAGATGACTCTGGAAAGAAACAAACTTGAAGCAGTTCTGATGAGTATTATTAACGGAGTTATAGTTTGTGATAATTATGATAATGTTGTATTAATAAACACTTCCGCTCTCAAAATGCTTGATATTGAAGAAAATTTAATTATTAATACAAAAATTCAAAATTACATCGATTCGCACGGTCAAAAATGTTTTCTTGAAAAAATAGAAGAATTTAAAGATACTCCCTTAAACATTATTGAACAAAAACCGATAGAATTTAATATAGAAGCGGGTAAACTTACCATTAAGGCCATGATATCTCCCATGTTTTCCAAACAGCAGGATTATGTAGGTTATATTATCGTTTTACTTGATATAACAAGAGAAACTGAGGTAAACAAATTAAAAAATACCTTTATTTCTAATGTTTCACACGAATTAAGAACTCCCGTAACCGTTCTCAGAACATATATTGATACTCTTTGCAATAATAGCGACGACTTTGATGAGGCTACAAAAAAAGAATTTTTAAATACAATCGATACAGAAGCAAAACGTTTGCATACAATGGTTAATGAAATACTTGATTTTTCAAGGTTGGAATCAGGCAGCATTAAATTAAAAAAGGAATATTCAAACATTTCGGAACTTATCAGGCAAAATGTCGAATCCATAAAAATACTTGCTGATGAAAAAAGTATTGACATACATTTTGAAAGTGAAGACAATATTCCTTCGGTTCCCATAAATATCGAAAACATTGACAGAGTAATAAAAAATTTACTTTCTAATGCCATAAAATATTCGCAAGACGGAAAAGACATATTTGTAAACGTAAAATCATCCGATGATAAAAAATATGTTGAATTTTCAGTTAAGGATAACGGTATAGGAATAGCGAAGGAGCATTTGGAAAAAATCTTTGACAGGTTTTACAGAGTTGAAAATGCCGCTCATACCGTAAAAGGTACAGGTTTAGGTTTGCATTTGGTCAAAATATCCGTAGAACAACATCATCACGGTACAATAACCGTTTCAAGCGAAGAAGGCAAAGGCTCCGTCTTTACCGTAAAATTGCCTTTGACTGTTGCGGATGACGAACTTGCTTAATTTCTGTCATTTAATCTGGTGTCGCAACATTATACTTGCTGTCTTGAAATTGCTTTACGCTCGGTCTAGTCGCTCATTCGGCTGTCGCCTTGTGCTCGCTTCCG
>CANQLK010000143.1 GCA_947624665.1 Candidatus Gastranaerophilales bacterium | reverse complement strand
CTTTATATGTACCCTCTTTAGTAAAAGTACCTATATGAAGCTCGTATATTCTTAAAGCGTGAACAGGCAGAAACCTGTTATTCATATTTGCAAGCCTGCTGATTTTTCTGTTATTGTCAGAACAAATCCAATCAGAATCAGTCCACTTAAATGCATTATGATTATACAGTTTAGACCATTTAAAATAAGTATCCTGCCACATAGAACAAGGGTCTTTAACTAATAATGTTTCATCATTGTGTTTAAAAACAAATCTGTATCTGTCCCCTGATGAAGCTATTCCGTTTTGTAATCTTAAAAACCACTTTCCGCCACCAATTTTATCCATATCAAATTTTAGAACAGGACAGCCGTGCGGCTTTATTTCTAAGATAACATTTTCAACATCTTCAAAAGTATAGAATTTAAATATAATATCATTCTCGCCAGTAAAATATGCACCAAAATAATCAAGGCAGCTGCCCAGTACTCCTGAATTTTGATATATATGTATATTTTTCGATTTCATGAACTTATCCCTAGAAATAGTATTCAACAATTATTTATTTTTGTCTATAATTACACTATGCATATTTTCGACGAATTAACATATATTAATAATACATCATTGGCATTAGGTTTTTTTGACGGGCTGCATTCGGGGCATAAAGTTGTACTGAATAATGCGGTTCATCTCGCAAAAAAAAATAATACAACATCTACGGTAATTACATTTAAAAATCACCCTCAAACTTTACTTGCAAATTATAAAACAGAATATATTTTAAATAATGATGAAAAGCTTAGAATGCTTGAAAAAACAGGCATTGATAATGTTGTTATGCTTGACTTCGAAGATATATCAAATATTAGCGCAAAAGATTACATTGAAAAAGTTCTTGTAAAATATTTTTCCCCTATAGCAATATCAACGGGATTTAACCATTGTTTCGGTTTTAATAAAGACGGAAACAGCAAGTTATTACAAGAACAATCAAAGACTTACGGATATAAATATTACGAAATTCCCCCATTTGTCGTTAACGGGGAAATTGTAAGCTGCACGGTCATAAAAAATAAAATTCACTTGGCTGATTTTTTTAATGCAAATAAACTTTTAGGATATAATTATTTCTTTGAAAGCCGAGTTGAACACGGTGAAAGAATTGCAGGCAAACTGGGATTTCCAAGTGCAAATATAATCTACCCTGACGATAAAATTTCCGTTCCGTTCGGTGTATACTTCGTTAGAACGGAATATATGAATAAAAAATATAACGGAATACTAAACCATGGATATATTCAAAGGAATAATTCAAAAGTTTTCAAAACGGAAGTTCATATTCTTGATTTTGATAAAAATATATACGGCGAAAACATTAAAATTTCGTTTATTGCAAAAATAAGAAATCAAATTAACTTCAATAATGCCGATAAATTAAAAGAACAAATAAACAGAGATATAGCCTTTATTGAAATATACAAACACTTTTTAAATGAGGAAAGAAAAAATAAAAATGTGCCCGATGGGAATTGAACCCACACCTAAAGACTTCGGAGATCTTTGCTCTATCCTGTTAAGCTACGGACACAAGTATATCCATTATACTATAATCCATTAAAAAAACTAAATTCTCAACCCTGAAGATTGAGATTTATTATTTGAATAAAATTCAAAGGTTTTAAATAAATTCTTATTTTTCAAATCTGAAACAGGATTTCCAAGATTATCTTGTATCGGGTGATAAGTGAACTCGTAATGTTTTTTACGTTTTATACTTTCCCTTGTTTCACCCATTTTCGCCAATTGTTTCTCGTAAGAGCGATTGGAAAGTTTATTCTTAATAATCGGCATTAACAAATTACTTGCCAATATAGTATAAGCAATGTTGGTAATAACCAATAAACCGGTGTTTAAATTGTATAATTCATCATAAGCACTTCCGTTTTTAAGTTTGCTTAAAATATTTTTTCCGATTTTATTTTCTAAATTTAAATTATCAAAATCGGTTGTAATATCTTCCAGACTGGGAGAAGGGAATTTTGTAACATAATCGGGTAATTTAGATTTTAATAGATTATTAAATCTTCTTAATAGAACGGATAAGCCGATAGGCATATTTTTAAATTTAAGCATTGCTTTTTCAATAATATTTGAAGAGCCGTGCATAATTGTTTCACGCACCGGAACAATGTAGTCAGTGCTGTACAATTCATCTTTTGCAACACCAACAACGGGAGCAACAAGATTAATAAGTTTATCTCTTGCTTCTTTAGTGGTTAAAGTTCCACCCTCAAGCTTCTTTTTCAATGCATTATTAAGGTAGAATGACGGTAAAACGGTAAAAAGCAAATCTAACAGAAGTTCGTGTCTTTCTTGAGTTATTAAATAATCTTTATTTTCACGATGACTTTTTTTCAATCCGCTTATTTGAGAAAGGTGGCTTGATATAATTGAAATAGCATTAAATCCCAGCATTATTAATGCTGTTTCTTTACTGTAATTGAAAATAAAGTTTGCTGTTTTTTTGCAAACTTTATGCAAGGCACTTTTGCTCAAATATTTTTTTTGAAATGTGTTAATAGGAACAATTATTTTATCCTGTAATGATTCAAAAGGAGTATTCATTATTTATCTCCTTTAGAACCGATATCAGTATCGTCGCCGTTTTTTATTATGTTTATAATACGTTTTATATTATTAGCGACATTAACAACAAAATCCCTGCGTTTTTTAAACCAATTTTTAATTTTTTTACCTCTGTTTATGGTAACGTCAAAAGTAGATTTAGCAAAAGACTTGTTTTCTTTTACCATGCCTGTAATTAAATCTTGAATGTCACTGGTAAGCGGTACATCAATCTTAGAATTAGAGAAAATAATCATAAAAATGATAGCAAATAAAGTACCTAAAGTTCTTTGATATTGAATCATTCTTCTTTCGGCGAGAGCTTCACTTTCAATACGCATTTGTCTGGCATTATCAGGGAAGAAATGTTTATTTAATTTATTATGTTTATTAAAGCCGATATATTTACTGGTAATTTTTAAGAAAGCGGCTCTGATAGATACACCTGTAAGTCCGCCTGCAATTGCTTTTGAAGCAGATTTTATTGCAGCATCATTTTTTTTATCTTTATCGGCATATTTTAAGTCCATTAAAGGCTGAAGCATGACAGCAGAAGTTGCCAGAAACAGTTTTTGTTCGGGCATACTAATGTATTCACCTGCCGCCTTACCGATTTTGCCTATAAAATCAGGAAGGTATGTCGGGAATTCAGGTATTGCTTTGAAACTTGTTTCATTCTTTTTTACTTTTATTATGTTATCGAAAGAAGAACCTATTTTCATGTTTTTTACCGGCTTACCAAAAACTTTAAAAATAAAAAATTAAATAATTGTCATAATGTAACTAAATGTTAAAAATTATTTACATAAGTAAATTTAAAAGCAAATTTTTTATTTCCGTTTTTTGAATGAAATGTACAGGAGTGATATATGAATATTTCGTCCGTAAGAAATATAAGTGGTTCTTTCCAAAAAATAAATCGAAAACAACCAAATAACACACAAATAAATAAAGATAGCGGAAAAAATACTCCGTCATTTAAAAGCATATATGTAGAAGATATAGTTGAACTTGGTGATGTAGCTAAGAGCAACGAGCCGCCTGAATTTTTACCTAAAGATGCACTTTTATTGAATGAAATTGCAAATCAATATCCGTATCAGGACTGTTTTATAATGAAGGGATATGCGGGATTGCCCAGACTGGAATACAGAGAAAAGCCTCCGGAAGTTCAAATTTTCTATTCAACACTTGCAAAAAATTACAGAATTGATTTAGAACCTAATAATGAAAAATACCCGAGTGAACCTTTATTATTATATGGAGATTCGGCATTAAACAGATACATAGGTATGACCTCATTTGTTTCATTAAATCCATCGTTGCCTTATACCGTAAAAATAGGATACGAGCTGCATAAAAAGCTCATAAAGAAAAAAGAAGAAATTCTTGAAATGATAGGTAAAACCGATGATTTTGATTTGGGCGATGATACAATAATTCAAAGAGCTCATAAAGAAATTAAAGATGTAGAGCTTGCAGTTACCAGATATTTAATGGAAGCTTCTTATGCGTTTTTAACCGATCCTGCAAGTGCAAAACAGATTTACAAATCAAATTACCCTAAAGTTCAATCAAGATTAACGGAAAAAAGGAAGTATGATTTAACAACAAGCATTGCAAAACGACCTGTTTTGAGTTTAGAAGATTTAGACAATAAAGAAATTGATATATGTGATTTGGCTGTTAAGAATTTCCCAAATGAGCGCGAAAATAAGGAGCGAATAGAGGAATTAACCCGTTATTTAAGAGAACACGGAATAGTTTTGGGATAAAAAGAGCAGATCATAAGCCGAATTCTGTTTCTAAGCAATCATCTGTCTGGGAAGCAGGTTACCCTGCAGCTCTAGCGATTTTCGAAAGACGGCGGGTCACCTTAACCTTTCAATCAATCTTGCACCCGAACGGAGTTTACCCGGCGGATATTTCTCAATATCCCCTGTAGTCTTTTACACTACCGTTGCACCTGAACCTTACATTATAAGGTTGTTTACTTTTCTGTGGCACTTGTCCTAAAG
>CANQLK010000142.1 GCA_947624665.1 Candidatus Gastranaerophilales bacterium | reverse complement strand
GTCCTCCTCCTCGGGACAAAGCATTTTTAACAGCCTTAAGAAATTTCCCACGTGTTCCTTTTCATCACCCGAGATTTCCGTTAAAAGTTTTTTTGCTTTTTCGTTTTCTATTGAATCTCTAAGTTGTTCATACAATTGTATGGCTTCAAATTCCGAAGCTATGCTAAACCTTATTGCTCTTATAAGTTCCTGTTCCGTTAATATTCTCTCGCATTTATTTCCGGAAAAGCTGTTTGAAAATTCAGGCATATTTCCTCCTTATTTTTTTTACCCGTTCGATAATTTCATATAAGAACAAAAAGAGTAATCGTTTTTCGGGGAATATATTTTATATCCTTTTAGGCTGTACTTTTGCGGAATTATTTTTGTATATTTTAGATGATATTATTTAATATAGTGTTGCAACATTACGCTTGCTGTCTTGAAATTGCTATACGCTCGGTCTTGTCGCTCCTTCGGCTACCGCCTTGTACTCGCTTCCGACCTCGCTTACCGGACTTCGTCCGTCCGCAATTTCGCTCGTTTCGTAACCTTTTCAATACGCCACTCGCAAATATTTACTTGGACAAAAAATAATATGAAAGAAGAATGTTTAAATTGTATAAATTTCAGGAAAGCTGTAATAATAGGCTGCGGATTTGTAGGCTCAGCTTCCGCATTCAGTTTAATGGAGAGCGGATTATTCTCGGAAATTGCATTAATTGACCAAAACAAAGATAAATCGGAAGGTGAAGCTTTAGATATCAGCCACGGGGTTTCATTTTATAAGCCGATGAAAATATATTCGGGAAATTATGACGATATTACGGATGCTTCAATTGTAATTATAACTGCAGGAGCAAACCAGATACCCGATGAATCAAGGCTTGAGCTTGCTCAAAAAAATATTTCCATATTTAAATCAATAATAAGTGAAATTAAATTACGTGATTTTAAAGGAATTCTGTTAATAGTATCCAATCCTGTTGATATCTTAACGGCTGTGACAATAAAGCTGTCAGGTCTGCCTGAGAACAGAGTTATAGGTTCGGGAACCGTTTTAGATACTGCCAGATTAAAATATGAGATAGGAAATTATCTTAATGTTGATTCAAGAAGTGTACACGCTTTTATCATAGGAGAACACGGAGATAGTGAAATTGCCGTTTTAAGCAGTGCTAACGTTTCAGGAATTAAATTATCCGATTTCTTTGAAATGAAGGGATTTTACAATTATAAAGAAATAAGTGAAGAAATTACAAAAAGGGTAAAAAACAGCGCTTATGAAATAATATCGAAGAAAAAAGCGACATATTACGGAATAGCCTCATCCGTGCGCAGAATATGTGAAGCCGTTGTAAGGAATGAAAAAGCTATATTGCCCATATCTTCAATGCTTCACGGAGAATACGGAATTGAAGGTATTGCATTAAGTTTACCTGCAATTATAGGTAAAAACGGTTTTGAAGCACGCATTCCCATTAAACTTGATGATGAAGAAACACAAAATCTTATTAAATCGGCAAAAATTCTTTCTAATCTTATTTCGAATTACGAAATATAATATACTAAAATAAATTAGTTTCAGTTATTTTCTATAAATTTGCGATGTTCTTCTTTCCATTGATATGAAATTTGATATTTTATATTGTTTTCCGCTGCAAGATGTTTCATTAAAACCGCCAAATTAACAATATCTGCATTTATTCCGCCGAATTCGCACTCGGGATTATTAACGGATTTTGATTCACAATCTATTACAATATTTTTAACACCCGCTTTAACACAGTTATCAATAAACAAACGAACTTGCTTTTCATCTGCGGTATAAGAAAAGAAAATATATTTTACAAAAAGCATATCAGGGTATTGAGCATATTTAGCAATATTTTCCCATACGACATCGAAATAATGTCTTTTTTTAATTTTAAAATACTGCTCGGAATCTCCTGAATCGGGACTTATTTGAATACTCATTGAATTATCTTTCATCCCGTTTAAAACGTCCTGAGAAAATATTACGCCTGAAGAATTAACAGCCTGTCTTATTTTATGTTCGTGAAATAAACGAACCAGTTCTGTGAATTCTCCGCAAAGAAGCGGTTCTCCGCCGCCCCAGTTTATAAGACAAGAAGGTGATATTTGCTTTTCTTTAATCAATTGTTCTGCTATCGGAAACAGTCTATATGTTTTTTCTGCAGCAGGAGTGTTTACAATATTTGAATAAGCACAATATATACATTCGCAATTACATTTAATAAAATGATTTATTACTATAAATTCCAACCTGTTTTCCGCTTTAAATTCAGGAACTACTGTTTTCTTAAAAAATCTGCAACCTTTGCACGGAGCTTGTTCTCCTTGATTTTTTTTCATAAACTCGTATATTTTATAAAAATATTCCGCTTTATCGAATCTTTCAAAAACTTTCTCGAACAAAACAGGCGGGTTATACGGCATTTGGGTTGAAAAACAGCATGTTCTGATATTTTCCGGCGAGAACATTATATCCGTATAAATTTTTTCGCAGAACATTAATTCTTTGCCTGCAAATTCTTTATTTATTTTATCTGATATAATTTTTTCCCACATATAGAATATATTTTTATTTCGTTTGATTTTTAAAAATAATCATTAAACAACATTATCATTATAATAATTATCGTTGTCAAATTATTTTTACAACCTGTGTAGGTGGTGGTTTTGGGGTGGGGAAAAAATAAACAAATAATCCGAACGGCAGCATATTCTTTAGCTGATTTTCCGTTATGACAGCCGAAATTGAAATATTACAGGAGTTCTTTTCCTGTCCGGAACGTTAACTTAGGATTATTCATCGATTATAATCCAGATATTTTTTACATTTTTTTATAATTATTACCGTCTTTTATTCTCTGGGATTGACATTCGGATATTTGACAATTAAAATAGTTATAAATGGATAGTTGGAGAATTTTGGAATGAAGAAGAGAAGTATTTTAATGGCTGCATTATTTGCTTGTTTTGCTTTTCAAATACAAGTAAGTGCGCAAGGACACGAAACCGATGTGGGAAATGTTACGGGAAAAGCCTATGAACAAAAAGAAGATACCAACGGAGGTGCTTTATACACAAATCAAAACCACACAAGCAGTGTAACAGAAAGTACATTTAGTAATAATAAGGCAAGCCAAGATGGCGGTGCAGTATATAATGCAGGGGATATGACAGTTGGCGGTTCATTCTCGGAAAATAAGGCAACTAAACAAGGCGGTGCCGTTTTTAACAGCGGAAGCTTGACCGTTAAAAAAGGTTCTAAGTTTGAAAATAATTCGGCTCAAGTTTCAGGTGGCGCTATCTCTAACTATGGTAAAAGTCTAACAATAGAAGATAACGTTACCTTCAAAGGAAACAAGTCTCTGTTAGAAGGATCTTCCGTCGCAGAACATGAGGAAATGGGTGCTGTTTATTCAGAAGGTACAAAGGACAGAGAAAATAAAGTCCAAATAGGAGACGGTGTAACTTTTGAAAATAATCAGGCAGCAGGCGGAGCAGGTCTTTATTTATACGGTAATAATGACGCTTCAATCGGTGATAATGCAACTTTTAAAGGCAATAAGGCAACAAAAAGTGCAGGCGGTGCCATTACTTTAGTAGATAAAGATAAAAAAAGTGACGGCGGAAACGGACAGCCAAGATTATCCATCGGTGATAACGCAAAATTTGAAAATAATACTGCTGATAAGTTTGGTGGTGCAATATCAGTTAATGCCGATGATGCAGAACTGACTATCGGCAAAAACGCCGAATTTAAAGGCAATACCGTAACAAATGGTCAATACGGCGGTGGTGCTATCTACAACCAAGGTACTACTCATTTAGGTGAAGGCGCCGTTTTTGACGGAAATAAAAATACAACCGAAGGAGGTATTGCAGGAGCTATATTCAATTCGGGGAATATGGGAACAATAAAAGGTGCAACCTTCTCCAACAATGAAACAAAAGCTTCAGGCGGTGCAGTATATACTTTTAAACCGACAGACCCTTTGAGGGAGGATTACCAAATTGATTTTGAAACATCAAAGTTTCTTAATAATAAAGCATTAAACGGTGGTGCCATTTTTGCTGCAGGTGACGTAAATATTACGGGTTCTTTATTTGATGGGAATACGGCAGGCGCAGCAGGCGGAGCTATTTACAATATTCAAGGGCAAATTAACATTGCAAATTCGACTTTTACAAATAATACCGCAAAAACAAACGGCGGTGCCATATTTAACTATGTAAATACGGTAATTACAAACTCTACATTTACGGGTAATAAAGCAGATAAGGGCGGAGCTCTTTATAATTATACCGGTAAAACTATGACCGCCGAAGGCACTTTTGAAAATAATACTGCGGATTATGGCGGGGCAGCCTACAATGCAGGCAAATTGAATGATGATGGAACAGTAACCGAAGCAGGAGAAATGAATATTGGCGGTACCTTTAAAGGCAATAAAGCAAACACCCGAGGCGGTGCTTTATATAATGGAGGTAACTTAACAGTTAAAGATGGTTCTACGTTTGAAAATAACTCTGCTTCAGAATATGACGGAGGTGCTATTTATAATGCCGGCAGCAGCTTAACAATAGGGGATAATGTAACTTTCAAAAATAATACATCCATAGGCGGTGATG
>CANQLK010000141.1 GCA_947624665.1 Candidatus Gastranaerophilales bacterium | reverse complement strand
AATTAAATTTGACGGCGAAATGGTTATGCCGGGTGATAACGTTGTTATGGACGTTGAATTAATCGCTCCGGTTGCTATCGAACAAGGTATGAGATTCGCTATCAGAGAAGGCGGACGTACTGTTGGTGCCGGTGTTGTAGATAAAATCATCGGTTAATAACTTTGTTTTTATAAAGTAAGTCTGAAGTTATCTTCAGGCTTACTTTTTTGTAAAATATTTTTAATATTATGACAAAAAAAACCTTTTTCGTTTGTTTCTGCAATATAAGGATTTATCCTTGATTTTGAGAGTAGTTCCATTCAGCGGCGGAGTTTTAAAGTTGATTGTACAATCCGTAAAAAGTTTTAATAATTTTATTCTACCTATGTTTCGCAAAAATGTTCTTTTGCAAAATAATAAGTATAGCCGTTCTCTTCTCTCCAATAGTACTGTTGGCAATTGTGATATTGTCAGTTTTTCGGCAAAAAACTATGATTCGAATTCGGTTGTTAATCCTACAAATCATTGTGCTTATTGTGGCTGCCGTGTCTATAATCAGGCTCAGTTGAATTCAATCGCTAAAGAGTTATTATCCTCAAAATTCTCCAGATCCGAAGAAAAAATTAATTCGATTATAGACAAACTCTCCGATGCAAAACATTCTCAAGAACTTTCTATCGCTAAAAAATGGGAAAATAAAAATCAGGTTGATTTCTTCAATAAATATCTTGATTATTCCTCTAAACGTCCATTCTTGAAAGGTGAAGAAATCTTTGAACAAGTCTATAATTTGGATTCTGACAGTGCTTTTGAACTTTTAATGGCTAATTTACATCCTTTATTAAAAACGGTTGATCATGTTTCTCCGCAAAGGGAAGATAAAGAAAATTTAAATTCTGATGTTAATTTGGTTGAAGCTTGTTATACCTGCAATCATGATATCAAAAAAGGTTTATCTTTTAATGAATTTTATACTATGTTTCCTTCAATCAAACATAATATGCCAAAAGATAAATTTCAATATGCTACGTCTGATACCTTAAATTCTTCTCAAACGCAGATACTTCGTAGTTTATCCGCTGTTAATATGCTTAAGTTTTTAGAAGTTTTGTTTGCACAAAGGGCTGAAATTTCAAGCAATCTGGAATCTGTTGATTACAGAATTAAAGGCTGTAAATCCAATATAAGCTCGGCTATAGATTCTTGTAAATCTGAAATCGCTCAAAAACAATCGGAAAAACAACAGCTTGAAGCTAAATTTGAACAACTGAAAAAAGATCCCGAATATATTGCTATTCTTGAAAGGGCTGATTTGTCTGCCGAATTAGCTTCTGTTGAAACTTCTTTGCAAACATTAAGAACCAGACGTTCAAGAATTAACAATAATATCAATTCTTTGCAGGGACAAACTAAAAAAGTAAGAAAAAAAATTGAGCAAATGTCTGATTCTGATAAACAAAAACGAATTTCTGCGCTTCGTAATGAAGAAGCTGCCCTTGATTTGCAAATATCAGGACTTGAAAACAGGCAAATCGCTATTGAATTGAACATTGAAGAACATGATTCAAAATTTCCGACAATTGATATGCTCCAAACACAAAAAGCAAAGGCAGAAAATGTCTATAATGCACATATTACCGTTAATAAAGAGCTAAAGCTCATTGACGAAAAAAAGATTAGAAAATCTGAATTGGAATCTCAAGAAAAAGAATTGTCCCGCCAATTGGAAGAAATGCCCGAAAATGCTTCGGCTTTTAATCTTGAATCTTATTCTCAACAAGAACAATTATTGTTTAAAAAATATAAAGACCTTATTGATGCTAAATCCTATATCGATGAACACCCAAATGGCGGTACCGTCAGAGTTCTAATTCATTCAAAAGCTAAAGAACCTATCTTGAAAGAAATTCAAGAAATGGAACAATTGCCTGTCATTGTTGACTATCTTAATTTTGAACGAAAAAAATATTTAAGCACCGAGCTTGAACAAGTCAAAAAGAAAAAAGAAGAAATTATTTCTTCTGTTAATCAATCGGAAAAAACTGTTAGAAATCTTAAATGTACTGTCGAACGTATGTCTATGGAGGATGCGCAAAAAGAAATCGCTTTACTTTCCGACCATATAAGACGTCTTAATGAAAAACAAAATAATATAAAAATCCGTTCTATGATTTCTTCGCTTTCCTCAGAAATACTCATTTTGGAACAAACTATCTCAAATCTGCAAACTCGGAGCGATAAAATTGAGTCTATGTATTCCCAAACTTAATATTTGTAAAATATTTGTCTGTTTTGTTTTTGTGAATTATTATTTTATTAGGAGTGTATTAAAATGCCGTTTTCATATAAAATTTTGATTCTTGACGATGATAAATTGGTTACTTCTTCTTTAAAATCTTTATTGATGCTTGAAGGTTTTACCGATGTCGTTTTGTTCAATAATCCTTATGATGCTGTTAAATATTTACAAAATAATTCCAGAGATGTTATTATTTCTGACTTTATGATGCCTGAAATGAACGGCTTGGAATTCCTTTCCGCAGCTAAAAAATTGTACCCCAATGCTGCCATGATTCTGCTTACGGGATATGCTGATAAAGAAAATGCCATTAAAGCCATTAATGAGGTCGGTATTTATAAATATATTGAAAAACCTTGGGATAATGATGATTTAATTATTAATATTAAAAATGCTTATGAACGTTCTTTCCTTATTCAACGACTTGAAAAAACAAATCAGGAATTAAAACAATACTCCCTTCATTTGGAAGATTTGGTTAAGGAAAAAACTGCCGATATAATTAAAATGAATGAACGTTTAAGTGCTGTTATTAACAATTGTGCCGACGGAATTATTATCTCTTCCGCTGACGGTAATATTATAGAGGCTAATCCTGCTTGTGAAAGCCTTTGGGGACTTTCTGAAGATATTTTGAAAACCAAAAACGTTTCCGAAATATTTGAATCTAAAGAAGTTATTTGGTATCAGGTTCTACAAAATCACAATGAACAACTTATCAGAAATTTAGATGTCGTTAATTTCGTTAACGGTTTGAAAATTCCTGTTGAGATAAGCTGTGCTTTTATTCCGTCCGATAATGATGAATATAATTCAAATTTTGTATTTGTTATTAGAAATGTTAATTTCCAAAAAGAAATGGACAGGCTACGTGAAGATTTTATTGCGACTTTAACTCATGATTTAAGAACACCTTCCGTCGCCGCTATCCAAACTCTTGAATACTTTTTGAACGGAAAATTGGGAAGTCTTTCGGATAAGCAAATTTTACTGCTCTCCACAATGAAGAAAAGTCAAGAGGATATGTTAGGTCTTGTAAATACGCTTTTGGAAGTTTATAAGTACGAGGCAGGTCACTTAAAATTGGTTAAAACTCCTTTCAATTTCTTTAATTTGTTGGATGAATGTATAGAACAAATTCAACCTATTGCTCAGGAAAAAAATCAAACTATCGAAAAATTATATAAAGATTCCCCCAACAGGCAAGTTATTGCGGATAGAAGTGAAATCCGCAGAGTTATTGTCAATTTGCTTGGTAATGCAGTTAAATATACTCCTAATGACGGTTTAATTCGGGTAAAAGCCGAAATTAATCAAAATGATTTGCACTTCTCCGTTAAAGATAATGGCGAAGGTATTTATAAAAAAGATATTCCAAAGCTATTTAAAAGATTTTCGCAGGGAACTCAAGAAAAACGCTCCATTAGTACTGGTTTGGGCTTGTATTTGTCCAAACAAATTATTGATGCACATAATGGTAAAATTTGGCTTGAAAGTGATAAAGGTAAGGGCAGTGAGTTCTTTTTCCTTCTGCCTGATTCGGTTATTGATTGTAAGGATGAATTATGGACGGCATAGATGTTTTACTTATCGAAGATCATAAAATGGTAAGACTCGGTCTTTCATTGGTCTTTGAAAATACTCCCGATATCAATTTGGTTGGTGAAGCTGATAACGGTAAATTAGGCGTTGAATTGGCTTTAAAACTTAATCCTAATGTTGTTCTTATGGATATAGGTCTGCCTGAATTGGACGGAATTCAGGCTACTGCTTTGATTAAAAAATCTAATCCCGATATTAAAGTTCTTATTTTTACTTCCCGTGAATCGGAAGATGATGTCTTTGATTCCCTCTCCGCAGGTGCTGACGGCTATATTATGAAAGGTGCGGATGAAGTTCAAATGATTGCAGCCATAAAAGCTGTCGCAGAAGGTACTGCTTGGCTCGATCCTGCTATCGCTAAACTCGTTCTGTCCAATGTTCGTAAACAGTCTTCCGCTTCTAAAAATATTCCCATTCCCCCTAATAATATTCCTAATAATGCTAAAAATATTTACGGCTTAACAGAAAGAGAATTACAAGTCTTAGCTTTGATTGTTGAAGGCAACAATAATGCTCAAATAGCTAAAAAACTGGTTATTACTTTATCTACTGCTAAAGCTCACGTACATAGCATTTTACAAAAATTATATGTGGCTAACAGAACTCAAGCTACCATTCAGGCTGTTAAAGAAGGTCTTGTTTAAATGAATAAGATTTTGCTTCTTTTGTTTATTTTTATCTCCCTATTTTGTTCGCCTTTTGCGTTTGCTAAAAAAGAAAAAACTCCGCCTGACCCCCTTTACCTTAATTCAGAGGTTAAAGATATCGAAAATGTTGAAACAGCTGCACCGAAACCTTCTGACCC
>CANQLK010000140.1 GCA_947624665.1 Candidatus Gastranaerophilales bacterium | reverse complement strand
GTTAATCATCTGAATGCCCATGTTTGCGCAAACTATCTTAATACGGATTTGGAACCTCCCTTTGTAGCACTGTTAATAAGCGGCGGACATACTCAAATAATAGAAGTTAAAAGTTGGCTTGAACAAAAAATTATCGGCGAAACCATTGATGATGCAACAGGTGAAGCTTATGATAAAGTTGCAAGACTAATAGGATTACCATATCCCGGAGGAGTTAATCTTGATAAAATAGCACAAACAGGCAGTCCAAATGCATATAAACTGCCCGAGGCAAAACTGCAAAATGAATTTGATTTCAGCTTCTCAGGTTTAAAAACCGCAGCACTGCAATTAATACAAAAGCTTAAAAAAGAGTCACAAATGCTTCCCGTCGCAGATATAGCGGCAAGTTTTCAAGAGAATGTAACTTCTACATTGTATAAAAAAACAAAAAAAGCGGCAGAAAATATAAATTCAAATACAATAGTGTTGGCAGGCGGAGTGGCTGCTAATTCGGAGATAAGAAGGAAATTTTTTGCACTTCGTGAACAAGGCTTTAAAATATATGCTCCCGAGATGAAATATTGTACGGATAATGCTGCGATGATTGCTTCAAGTGCATATTTTCTTGCGAATACTACCGATAAACTGGATGTAGAAGTATTTTCAAGAATGAGATAGAATATTTTTTATTTCGAAACTTTTCTATAAATTAAATAATGAAGAATAAAAAAATAATTTTAATTTAAGTCAGCTCTAATGGAGAATAATAAAAAATCTTATTGAAGAAACGGCAGGACGAGCACTGTTTGAGCGGAGCAACGCAAAGCGAATTATTGAGCCGTCAGGCGAAATCAATGAGTCTGTATTTGAAGCGGAGCGAGTTTGCGAGTCTTTGCTGAAATATAGATTTTCATTATTCGGAATTCGAAGCTGACGTAATTAAATTATTTTTTGAATATAAAATAAAAAAAGAGAAATTGGAAGTATCGTTCTTAAAATTTCTCTTTTTTATTTGTAAATTAAATACAAAAAATATTTTTAATTTTTTAAATATTATTTCCGAATAAAAAATCAATCTCAGCCGTAAGTGCTTCGTACAGATAACTTTAACGTCAACTTTTAGCCCCATAACTCGGAATTTCATTCCTCAAACAGATGGGGCTTTGCTGTTGTTTCCGTAACAAGTTATAGCTGTACTACGCAATCGGCATCTATTGTTTTTTTTATTCTCCATTAGAGCTGACGTAATTAAAATATTTTTTGAATATTAAATAAAAAACTTTTCGGCAAAGTGTTGTAACATTTTATATGTAAATCAAGATAAAATTTGCTTGAAAGAAAATATGTTTGTTTTAAAATAAAAATGTAAGGTGAGAAAATGCGGAGGCATGTCGTATTATCCGCCAAATTAACAGTCAAGTAGAAAAAGGAGAAAACTATGCCAAAGATGAAAACGCACCGCAGTGGCGCAAAAAGGTATAAAATTACTGCCGGCGGTAAAATTTTAAGAAGAAAAGCAGGTAAAGGTCACTTGCTTCAACACAAATCAGCTTCAAGAAAAAGAAGACTTTCTTCTATGGTTGAAGTTTCTGCTACACACAGAAAACTCGTTCTAAAAGAACTTCCTTATGCGAAGTGTTCAGGTTAATTATTTGAGAAGAAAGGAATTTAAAAATGAGAATTAAACGTGGTAATGTCTTAAGAAAAAGACATAAAAAAATATTAAAACTTGCTAAGGGTTTTAAAGGCGCAAGAAGCAGAATATTTAAAGTAGCTAATACTGCCGTAATGAAAAAATTAAAATACCAATACAGAGACAGACGCAATCTGAAAAGAAATATGCGCAGACTTTGGATTGTTAGAATTAATGCAGCAGTCAGACAACACGGTTTAAGCTATTCTAAATTTATGAATGCTCTTAAAAAATCTAATGTTACGGTTAACAGAAAAATGCTTGCAGATTTAGCTGTTAATGAACCTGAAGCTTTTTCAATTATAGTTGATACGGCTAAATCAGCAAAATAATTTACCGAAATAATTTTTAGCTAAAAAAAGAAGCTCATCAAGGCTTCTTTTTTATTCTTCTTATTTTTTATTCTTCATTAATTTATTAATAAAAACTTTTAAAATAAAAAAATAATTTTAATTTAAGTCAGCTCTAATGGAGAATAATAGAAAATCTTATTGAAGAAACAGCAGGACGAGCACTGTTTGAGCGTAGCAACGCAAAGCGAGTTTGCGAGTCTTTGCTGAAATATAGATTTTCATTATTCGTAATTTGAGACTGACGTAATTAAATTATTTTTCCTTAATAATTAATATACAAATAAAAAAAAGAAATTGTCGAACGGATACTTCGCTTCTACTTTACTAAATTCAACCAAAGGCTTCGTAACTCACCGATTATATCGGTTCGGACAGACGAAGCCATGACGTTGTTTCATTAAGTAAACTTACGAAGCTGCGTATATGTTCTTTCAATTTCTCTTTTTTATTTTTTTTCATTTCCGAATAAAAAATCAATATCAGCTGTAATTAAAATATTTTTTATTCTCCAAATTTCTTTAAAATATCCCCTAAAAATATTAATTTTAAGTTAATTAAACTTATTGACGAAATGTTATTTTATATTATAATAGTCTGTAATAGGACTATTGTAATATGAATAAGTCGAAATTATTAGAACTAACCGATACACTATTGGGATATCATAGAGAAATATCAGAATTTTACAGCGAATACGCAAAGTCAGTCGGGCTTACGTATTCGGGTTTTATAATTTTGGGAATTATCTGGAAAGAAAAAAATGTTAACCAAAAATCAATAATGAAAAAATCCTGTTTCCCAAAACAAACGGTAAATACAATAATAAAGGGATTTATCGGTCAGGGGATACTGGAACTGACACCTGATACGGAAAATGATAAAAGACAAAAAATAATAAAATTAACACCATACGGTCAAAAATATGCCGATAAAATTATGTTAAAAGCTCAAGAATCTGAATTTAGAGCTTTTGATATCGTCGGAGAAGAAAAGGCAAAGCTTTTAATAGATATCATAAAAACATATAAAGAAAACTTAAAAATAGAATAAAAACAGATAGAGGATATAAATAATGTTAAGCAGTAAGAAAAACAGAATTATAGCATTTTTAGTTATTTTAATAGTTGTTCCGATTTTGTATCATATAGTAAGTGACAAAATAAGCGATTATAATCAGCGAAAAGCAGCAGGAATACCGCAAGAAGTGCAGACAATTACTCCTGTATCAAAGGAAATTTACTATGAATCAGAATCGGCAGGAAGATTGGATGCTAAATATACCGTAGATGTTGTGGCAAGAATAAACGGTTGGCTTCAGGAACGCTATTTTAATGAAGGTGCGATGATTAAAAAAGGTCAAACTCTGTTTTTAATCGAACCTGATGAATATAAGATAGCCGTAAATAATGCGGCAGCTTCTGTCAGACAGACTCAGGCTGCTCTTGTTAATGCGGAAAAAGAACTTACAAGAGCTCAAGAACTTGTAAAAAAGGATTATGTGAGTAAGTCATATTACGATCAGGCATTAGCAACAAGAGATAGCAGTAAAGCTGCTTATGATGCCGCAAAAGCTCAGCTTGCAAACGCTAAATTAAATTTGGGATATACAAAAGTAACCTCTCCCATTGACGGAAAAATAGGTAAGATTATTGTTAATGAAGGCAATCTTGTTAATACACAAACAGGTCCTTTGGCAAGGATTGTAAGCATTCATCCTATTTATGCATACTTTAATTTAAAAAGCGGTGAATTTTTGGAGTTTAAGAAATCAAATACATCCGATGATTTCAGTAATATGACTGTTCAATTGCAGCTTGCTGACGGAAGTATTTATAATGAAACGGGTAAAATAGAATTTGTAGACAATGAAGTAAACGAAACAACAGGTACGATAAGTTTAAGAGCAACATTTGAAAATGCCGATGAACTTTTGGTTCCCGGTGATTTCGTAAAAGTAATTGTTAAATCAACTGTTCCGAGAAAAGTATTATTGGTGCCTCAAACAGCTGCTTTAGATGACGTAAACGGTTATTATGTATGGGGTATAGATGAACAAAATAAAGCAGTAAGAAAAAATATAAAAGTTTCTCAGGAAATAGATAAGAATTGGGTTGTTGAAGAAGGGCTTAATGAAAATGATGTCATAGTCGGCAAAGGAATTCAAAGTATCCGCATGCCCGGACAAGTAGTTAAAACAACTCCTTTACAGGCTGAAAATGCAGAAACACAAGCAAAATAAGATTAGAAAACGGTAGAGAAAATGGAAGATAATAATAAGAAAAAAGATTTATATTTCTTTATACAAAGACCCAGATTTGCAATAGTAATATCAATATTGATAACAATAGTGGGAATAATATCAATGTTGGCATTACAACTGGAAAAATATCCTAATGTTACGCCTCCGGAGGTTACGGTTAGAGCATCATACCCCGGAGCCAGTGCATCGGTTATTGAGTCCTCAGTTGCATCTCTTGTGGAATCTCAAATAAACGGTGTTGAAAATATGTTGTATATGTCTTCGACATCTTCTGATGAATCTTATTCTTTAAGTATATATTTTAAAGTCGGTACAAATAAAGATATCAATTTGGTAAACGTACAAAACAGATTAAAACAAGTTGAACCGTTGCTTCCCGAAGATGTACGAAGATTGGGTGTAACTGCAAAAAATCAGGAG
>CANQLK010000139.1 GCA_947624665.1 Candidatus Gastranaerophilales bacterium | reverse complement strand
CCTGCTTATACTCTGGGAGGTACAGGCGGAGGTATTGCCAATAACTATTCGGAATATGAAGATATTGTATATACAGGTTTGTCTTTAAGTCCGATTTCTCAAGTTTTGGTTGAAAAAAGTATTGCAGGATACAAAGAAATAGAATATGAAGTTATCAGAGATGCCAACAATACAAGTATTGCAATATGTAATATGGAAAATATAGACCCAATAGGCATACACACAGGCGACAGCTTTGTTGTTGCACCGACTCAAACACTTACTAACAAAGAATGCCAAATGCTAAGAAGTGCCGCTCTAAAAATTATCAGAGCATTAGAAATAGAAGGCGGATGTAACGTACAATTTGCACTTGATACCGTCAGCAATCAGTATTATGTTATAGAGGTTAACCCCAGAGTCAGCCGTTCATCAGCTCTCGCTTCTAAAGCAACAGGTTATCCTATCGCAAAAATTACTACAAAAATCGCTATCGGCTATAATTTGCACGAAATTCCGAATTCTATCACAAAAAAAACCGTTGCCGCCTTTGAACCTACAATCGACTATGTAGTTACAAAGATACCCAAATGGCCGTTTGATAAGTTTAAACACGGTGACAGAATTCTTGGAACTAAAATGAAAGCTACAGGCGAAGTTATGGCTATAGGAAGAACTTTTGAAAGTTCTTTTAAGAAAGCCGTAACCTCAATTGAATCAAAGTATACAGGTTTATTAAGAGGCAGGCATGTTGAATGCAGCGAAGAAGAATTGAAAGCCCTGTTACATGTTCAGGATGACAGAAGAATTTTCAGAGTGGCAGAGGCCATAAACCGTGGTATAAGTGTTGATGAAATAAATAAAATTACGAAAATCGATAAGTGGTTTATATACAAGATAAAAAATCTCGTCGATTTTGAAAATAAATTAAAAAGCGAAGAACTAACGCCCGGTTTATATTTGGAGGCAAAAGAAAAAGGATTTCTTGATGAAGAAATAGCTAAATATTGCAGGATTTCCTTATCCGATGTTGAAAAAATCAGAAAAGAAAATTCCATCAGTGCATCGTTTAAAATAGTAGATACTTGTGCCGCAGAGTTTCAGGCATATACTCCGTATTACTATTCAACATACAATGAATCCGATGAAACGAACCCGACGAATGATAAAAAGATATTAATATTAGGCTCAGGCCCCATAAGAATAGGTCAGGGTATCGAATTTGATTACTGTTCCGTTCACGCAGCGTGGGAAGTAAGAAATAATAATTATAAATCTTTAATTGTTAATTCAAACCCTGAAACACTTTCAACCGATTTTGACGTTGCCGATAAGCTTTTCTTTGAACCTATGCATATTGAAAATATAATGAATATAATAGAGAAAGAAAATCCTGAAGGAGTATTGGTGCAATTTGGCGGGCAAACGGCAATAAATCTGGCTCCAAAATTAAATCAATACGGAGTAAAGATACTCGGGACTTCCTTGGAATCAATAAACATAGCGGAAGACAGAAAACTGTTTGAACAACTTTTGAGGAATTTAAAAATACCACAACCAAAGGGTGCTGCGATAAGGAAACCTTCAGAAGCCTTAGAAGCGGCAAAGAGTTTGGGATATCCTCTGCTTGTAAGACCATCTTACGTTATAGGAGGAAGAGGAATGCAGGTTGTCTACAATAAAGACGAACTTTTATCGTATATTGAAGGTGCTTTAAAATTCTCTGACGAACATCCTATATTAATAGACCAGTATATAGAAGGAACAGAGCTTGAATTGGATGCAATTTCCGACGGTGAAAATGTCTTAATTCCCGCAATAACGGAACATATAGAAAGAGCAGGTATTCACTCGGGTGATTCCATTGCATTATATCCTACAAGAACAATTCCACAGCATATAATAGATAATCTTGTTGATTATACTCAAAAAATTGCTAAAGAGCTAAAAGTAAAAGGACTAATGAACATACAGTTTGTTCTGAAAGATGATACGGCATATATTATAGAAGTTAACCCGAGAGCCTCAAGAACAGTACCTATATTAAGTAAAGTAACCGGAACTCCGATGGTTAAGATAGCAATAGATGCAATTTTAGGCAAGTCAATCATCGAACAAGGATACCCGACGGGACTTTTACCATCGGAAAATTTAGTTTGCGCCAAAATTCCAATATTCTCGTTCCAAAAATTAAACAGAATAGACCCTGCACTTGCACCTGAAATGAAATCGACAGGTGAAGTGTTAGGCATAGATACGACCTACGAAAAGGCTCTGACTAAAGGATTTTTGGCAGCAGGATATAAATTATCGACGGAAAGAGGTAATGTTCTTATTTCAATAAACGATCACTATAAAAAAGATTCCGTTGAAATAGCACAAACACTTGTGGATTTAGGTTATAAACTCGTTGCTACAACAGGAACACATAAATTTTTAAAACTTCATAACATAGAATCCAAAGAAATTGAGAAATTCGATATTCAAAAAATGCAGCGGAATATGAAAAATAAAGAACTTTGCTTCATTATAAACACTCCGACTACAAACAATAATTCCGTAAGATATGGTTCAGAGGACAGAGGATTTCTGATTAGAACAATAGCAGAAATGTATTGTACTCCTTGTTTTACTTCATTAGATACGGCTAAAGCATACTTAGAAGCTTTGAAATGTTATATGAAAAACAACAATCTTGAATACAAAAGCATTGACGAGTACAGAAATTTAAAGCCCGCACTTACAAAATAAGGTTTATAATGGAAAATTCAAAGAATAAAAGATTAAAAAAGAAAAAATTCACCGTGGACATAAAAAATATGGGTGTGAATATAGACAAAAACGAGTATATGGAAATAGTTTTATCAAACACTAATCATCCGGAGAAATTGTCGAATAAAAATTATTAGAAGGCTTGTAAAATCAAGACAAATCAGAACTGTTGTCCAGCAAATTCTGCAAAGATTTTCTGACGGTTTTTTGTTGTTCAATCGTATCATTTCCGCCGATACAACCGCCTTCGCAACACATAACTTCAATGAGATTACCTTCGGGGCAATTACCATCCAGAGCATATTTTTTCAGCTGTTTTATTGACTCTTTATTCAAAGAATTTATAATGCAGGTTTTTATGGAAATTTCCCGATTCGCAGCCATTGAAACAGCAGAAGCGACACCGCCTGTAACACCGTAATTTCTTCCCTGTTTAGAGCTTTCTTTATCAAAAGGAACTTCTTGACAATCTTCGACTTTTATTTTTCTGCCTTCAAAAATAGCGTTTAATTCCGCATAATTTAAAGTATAATCGGTATTCGGATTATTTAATACTTCTCTTCTTTTAGCGACACAAGGACTAACAAAAACAATTTTCGCATCGGGGTTATTCTTTCTTACGATTTCAGCAATATAATACAAAGGTGTTTTAGTATCGGAAGCATATTTATTAATTTCAGTAAGATGTTTGCTTCTTAATTCGTTATAACCTGCGCAGCAGGAAGTTGTCATAAACGCTTCACCCTTATTCATACGTTCTTCAAACTCATTAGCTTCATTCACGGTAGTAATATCAGCTCCTTGAGCGACTTCAAAAACATCAAAGAAACCTGCTTTAAGCATTGCGGACTTTAACTGATAAATATTTCCTTTAAACTGACCGGCAATGGAAGGAGCAATTAAAGCAATGACTTTATTTCCCGCTTTTATATTTTTTAAGACATCAATCAATTGGCTTTTCTCATTAATAGCGGCAAACGGGCATCTTTTAACACATCTTCCGCAAGAAATACATTTATCATGGTCTATTTTGGCGAGTCCGTTTTCATCTTTTTCAATAGCACCGACAGGGCAGGCATCTTCACAAGGCACTGCAATTTTTACTATAGCATTGTATGGACAAGCCGCCATGCACATTTTACAGTTTTTACACTTTGTGCTGTCTATATAGGATTTACCGTTAACAATACTTACGGCGCCAAATTTACATGCCCGCTTACAAGAGCGTTCAACGCAGCCCTGACAAATATTGGTAACGTACATTCTGTTAGGCACACAACCCTTACAGGCAGCACCGATTACAGTCAAGACCCTATCATTAAAACTTTGACGATTTAAAGACTCATTTGCGTAGTCGGATAAGAGTTTTTCTTCATTATCATCTTCAATAGGGAAGCCAAGACCTGCTATTACCCTATCTCTAATAATAGCTCTTTCCTTGTATATACAGCATCTAAACGGCACATCGGAACCTTTTGGACGCATATAATAAGGTATTAAACGGGCATTTTCCTCAAAATTATCAGAGAAAAAGGCCTCTACAATTTTTGTAAGTACTTCTTGTTTTAAAGCTAATGTTCCGCTGTTATCCATATTTTTAACTCTTTATCGACTTTCTAAATTATAACATAAACAAATTTATACTGTAAAAAAACAAAAAAATGTTGTATAATCAAATGTCTTAGAAAGGAGAATTATATGTGGAAAAAAGACATTGATATCAACAAAGTTGTAGAACTGAGAGTAAAGCCGAATGTATATTTTGGTTTTGGTGCCATTAACAAAATGGAAGAGATAGCAAAAGATTTAAAACAAAAAGGAATTGATAAAATACTGGCGATCTCGGGCAGAAATGCATATAAGAGCTCCGGAGCCTGGGCTGTTATAGAAAAGGCATTTAAAAACAACGGAATAGAATATGTTAATTATGCTGAAGTAACGCCAAATCCAACGGCGGATG
>CANQLK010000138.1 GCA_947624665.1 Candidatus Gastranaerophilales bacterium | reverse complement strand
AATATTAGTAATGGAAAAGGATATAAATGAAAATAGGGATACCAAGGGCTTTATCGTATTATAATTATTTCCCTTTTTGGTACGGATTTTTTACTGATTTGGGAATAGAAATAGTTTTATCTGACAATACTACAAAACAAACAATGTCTGTTGGATCTTCGTTGGTTGTTCCCGAAACATGCCTGCCGGTAAAAGTATATGTAGGTCATGTTGTTAATTTGCTTGAAAAAGGAATAGATAAAATATTTGTACCTTCAATACAATCAATAGCTCCGAAGATATATAATTGTTCAAAAATAAGAGGGTTACCTGATTTAATAAGAAATGTTGTCAAAAAGGATTTTACAATAGTAGAAGCAACATTGGACAAATCGGAAAGAAATAAAGGTTTATATGACTTTTTGGCAGAAGCCGTAAAACCATTCGGAATTACGGAAACGGAAAAAATAAAACAGGCATCCAAGAGAGGATGGCAGGTTTTAAACAATTTCCAAGTTATGACACGCAGCGGATTTTCGTACAAAAAAGCATTAAGGTATGCTATGGAGAATAAGGTTATAATAGCCGAAAATTCAAAAACATATCTTACGAGTATTGCCTTGATAGCCCACGGGTATAACCTTTATGATGAACGTGTCAGTATGAAAATATTTGATAAACTGGAAAAACTGGATACAAAAGTATATACGGCAGCACAACTTACGGAAGAACAAATGGCTGAAGGTATAAAATCGATGCAGTCGAAATTATATTGGGCAAATGAATATGAAATTACCGGTGCGGCTGCTCATTATATAAAGGATAAAAATATCGACGGGATAATAACAATTAACGCATTCGGATGTGGTCCTGATTCTTTAATGTTGGAAAGAATAGACATATGCCCGAAAATTAAATAAGCCGATTTTAAATCTGTCTATAGATGAACAAACAGGTGAAGCAGGGTTTGTTACAAGAATAGAAGCATTTATCGACATGCTATACAGAAAAAAGCGTTTGGGAATATTGAATAAAATAAAAATTAAGGAAAGAGCCGATAAATATACGGATATAAATTGCAAGGATTTAATATAAGAAATACAGATAAAAAAAAGGAGAACGATATTTTCGTTCTCCTTTTTAACTATTCCCCAAAACTTATGCTTGCGGTTGATTCCACAAAGCATCTCTTAAAAATTTACTTTTTTGTGAGTCGGCAGACAATGCTACATTAACAGGAGTGAAGATAAATACCGAATCGCCGATTTTTTGTTGGCTGCCGGATAATGCGTGAGTTGCCCCGCAAAGGAAGTCTACTATTCTTAATGCTTGTTCTTTATCAAGTAAATGTAAATTTAATACAATAGTTTTTCTTTCTTTAAGATGTTTTACAATTCCGATAGAATCCTCATAAGAACGAGGTTCGCAAACCATTACTTCATAACCTCTGTAATTTTGATTTCCCAAAGGAACAACCTTTGAAGAATGTTTTTGTTCGGGCTGAGATAAAGCAGGATTCAAAGCTAAATTATCCTGAACGGGATAATCTTCCGCTTCATCCATCATCTCACTGTAAATACTGTCTTCTCTGTCATTAAATCCTGATGTTAAAAAATCAATAATTGATTTAAATTTGTCTGCAACTGCCAATTTTTCTTCCTCCTAAGTATTATTCAAATAGTATTCTTCCTAGTCTTATCATTGTTGCACCTTCTTCCAGTGCCTGTATATAATCTCTACTCATACCCATTGATAAGTAATTTAATTCTACTTTAAATTCAAATTGTAAGTCATCATATATTTGTTTGATATTGGAAAATAATTTATGAAGTTCTTGAATTGAAGCATCAACGGGTGCCATATTCATTATTCCGCATATTTTAACGGACTTAAGCCTCAGAATTTCTTTAAAAGCCGTATTAATTTCTTCGGGTAGAAACCCGAATTTTTGTTCTTCTCGTGCATTATTAACCTGAAGCAAAATTTTCTGAATAATTTTTTTCTTTTCTGCTTCGCTGTTAATTATTTCTGCTAATTTGACCGAATCCACGGAGTGGATTAAATCAAAGTTGCCCACGGCAAGTTTTGCTTTATTTGTCTGCAGATGTCCTATCAAATGGAATTTACCGTTTTTTTTAATTTCATCGGGTAATTTTCCCATTTTATCGAGGGCATCTTTTACTCGATTTTCCCCAAAATTCCTGAGTCCGAGTTTGTAATATTTTATAATTTGGTTCTCGTCAAAATATTTGGTTACTGCAATTATTGTCGGATTATAAGGTGCGATTTGAGTTTTGATTCTTTCAAAATTAGATTCAACTTTATCCATCTATACTCTAAAGTCCCCTAAGTGCTTAAATCAAAACGCTAAATTAATTATATATAATTATTCGATAGTGTACAACAAATTGTTTATTAAGTAATTTGTTGCGCAATACAAATATCCCTGAACCCATGTAACCATGGGATAATCCATGATTACAATAAACTTAATGTTTCTTAATATACATATTTAAATTTAAAAAATGTTGATTTTTATTAAAAATTTTTTTAGAATCTATTGTTATGAATGAGAAGTCAAAAAGATATTTAAAAGAGTTTTGTATTTATTTGCAAATCGAGAGAAATTTTTCAAAAAATACGGTAAAAGCTTATAACTCGGATATATTAAGTTTTCTTGTGTGGCTAAATGAAAAAGATATATCGGAGGTTACTTATTCTTTAATCAGAGAATATTTGCTTTATATACAGCAATTTAATTACAGTAAGACTACTACTTCAAGAAAAATAGCCTCTTTAAGAACTTTTTATCGCTATTTATACAGAGAAAAAGTTATTGAAACAAACCCGGCTATTGGCGTTCATTCTCCGAAGCGAGGCAAAAACCTTCCGAATTTTCTTACCGAGCCTGAAATAGAACAGGTATTAAATAATGTAAAGATGGATACTCCCGCGGGATACAGGAACAGGACAATACTGGAACTTTTATATGCCACGGGAATGCGAATTTCAGAATTAAGCAGTTTAAATTTTGAGAATTTGAATTTGGAAGAAAATGAGATAAAGGTATTCGGTAAAGGTGCAAAAGAGAGGATAGTTCTTGTTTCATCAAGAGCGAAGGAATTTTTAAAAACTTACATAAAGACAGTAAGGGCATTAATTTTTAAGGATGACGGGCAGGGGCCTGAAACACCTGTTTTTATCAATAAAACAGGGTATAGACTGCAGCCTCAGAGTGTCAGAAGTGCGATTAATGAAGTCGTTGATAAAATTGAATTGCCTAAACATGTCACACCGCACGTATTCAGACATAGTTTTGCGACAAAACTGCTTGAAAACGGTGCTGATTTAAGAGTCGTTCAGGAGTTGTTAGGGCATAGCAGTATTAGCAATACTCAAATATATACTCATGTTTCTGCCGAAAGGCTCAAGCAAACGTATAATGCTGCTCACCCGAGAGCTAAATAATGAGTTTTGATGTATACTATAATTAAAAAGTGAGGATAAATAATGTTTGATGTTATAACAATAGGCAGTGCAACATTGGATGCATTTATTGAAACCGATGCCGCCAATATAGTTTCGGTGAGTTCCGTGGGAACAAAAAAAGAATTTATGGCATATCCTTATGGCGCAAAAATAGAAATTGACAACTTTAAGTTTGAAACAGGCGGGGGAGCTGTTAATACGGCAGTTAATTTTGCATCTTTAGGGATGAAAACTTCTACCATAGTTAAAATCGGAGATGATATACAGAGCGGGAAAATAAAGCACGTTTTGGAAAAAGCTGATGTTGACAAATCTAATATAGTAAAATCAAAAAAACATCAAACGGGATTTTCCATAATTTTAACAAGTTTTCAGGGCGACAGAACCGTGCTTGCTCATAGAGGTGCCAATGCTCATTTAGAGCTTGATGATATAAACTTTGATGCAATAAAAAATTCAAAATGGTTATATTTAGCTCCGTTAAACGGTGAATCGACCAAAATATTGGATGAAGTTGCAATGTTTGCAGAAAAACACGATGTTAATTTGGCAATAAATGTCGGAACCAGCAGTATAAAGCAGGGAAAAGAAAAATTAAATAAAATATTGGATACCGCAGAAGTAATAATATTAAATAAAGATGAAGCTACAATGCTTACAGGAATTGAGGTAAGACCTGATACTAAGAACGAAAAATATTCCTGCGAGCTTATTCATCCTGATATTATAAAAATGCTTAATGAGCTTTGTTACCGAAAAGACAAAATAACAATAATTACCGATGGAAAAAACGGTGTATATGCCTATGACGGCAGTAAATATTATCATTGCGGAGAGTTCCCAGCAAGTGTAGTAAGTACATTAGGTGCAGGTGATGCATTTTCTTCAACATTTGTGGCTTCTTTGGAAAAAACAGATTGGGATGTTCCAAAATCCTTAATGTATGCTTCGGTCAATGCAGCTTCCGTAGTGGAACATTTTGGCGCCCAAAGCGGATTTTTGTCTTTTAAGGAAATCAAAAAAAGATTGGAAGAAAATCCTCAGTTTAAAGTTTGCATAGTTGGAATCTGAGCAACTTTACGGTTGCGATGAGCGAAATTGCGGACGGACGAAGTCCGGAAAGCGAGGTCGGAAGCGAGCACAAGGCGACAGCCGAATGAGCGACAAGACCGAGCGTAAAGCAATTTCAAGACAGCGAAATTGCGGACGGACGAAGTCCGGAAAGCGAGGTCGGAAGCGAGCACAAGGCGACAG
>CANQLK010000137.1 GCA_947624665.1 Candidatus Gastranaerophilales bacterium | reverse complement strand
ATGTTCTAGTTAACGGAAAAAGAGTTGACATACCGTCATTTCTTGCAAAGCCCGGCGATGTTATTACGTTCAAAGCAGGAAGCATGGAATTTATAAAATCTGTAAAAGATTCTATAGATTTGGCATTGGCTCCGGCTTGGATAACAATAGATAAAGAAGCTTCTAAAGTAACTTTTGACAGAATTCCGGATAGAGAAGAACTCGATCCTGAACTAAAAGAACAGCTTGTAATTGAGTATTATTCTAAATAATTGTAGGAGATAAATTATAATGGAATTGAAAATAAAATGCATAAATACAACAACCAGTTCAGATGGTTCTCAATACGGTAAATTCGTAATAGAGCCGTTGGAAAAAGGGTTTGGAACAACCATAGGAAATGCTTTAAGAAGGGTTTTATTATCTTCTTTGGAAGGTGCAGCTGCAACTTCCATCAGAATTGAAGGTATAACTCATGAATATACTTCAATTCCGGGAATTGTTGAAGATGCTATAGACATAATGTTAAATTTAAAAGGTTTAACGGTAAAGACGGATGATAAAGATCCACAGCATTTAAAATTGGAAATAGACAGACCCGGGCCGGTACTGGCAAGTGATTTACAGCTTCCTGCCGGAGTAAAAGTCGTTAACCCCGATTGGTTAATATGTACAATTTCTGAAGGCGGAAGTATTTCTGCTGATATTACAATCGAAACAGGCAAAGGATACAGAACGGTTGACGTATTAAAAGAAAATAAAGGTAATATTCCGATAGATTTATTACCTATAGATGCATCGTTCATGCCTATTAAGAGAGTAAGCTACAATGTAGAAAATACACGTGTAGGTGATTCTATTGATTTTGATAAATTAACACTTGAAATATGGTCAAACGGAAGTATTGATGTATCAAGTGCATTAAGTCAGGCAGCTAATTTGTTAATAGAACATTTTATGCAGATAGCTTCTATTACAGGTCAACCTGCAGTAATACCAAATCAGCATGTAGTTGAAGAAACGGAAGAAGAAGTTCAAGCACCGAGCATATCAATAGAAGATTTGGAATTATCGGTAAGAGCTTATAACTGCTTGAAAAGAGCAAGCATAAATTCTTTAACCGAATTGTTAAAGAAATCCGAACATGATTTACTGAGCATAAAGAACTTCGGTAAAAAATCATCGGATGAAGTAATAGAAAAATTACACCAAGTAGGGTTGGAACTTCAACCTAATCCCGAAGGTGTAGAGTTGGAAGAAGTGTAAATCTCTTAAAATGAGTGACACTTTATTCAATTAAATCGGAATAAGTAAAACACAAAAGGACAAATAAAATGAGACACCAATGCAACAGAAACAGACTGTCCAGACCTCAAGACCAAAGAAAAGCGGTATTGAGATCATTAGCAACAGAACTTTTCTTACATGGCGAAATCGAAACAACACTTGCAAAAGCTAAAGCATTAAAGCCTTATGCCGAAGAAATAATTACTTTTGCAAAAAGAGGCGATTTACATGCAAGAAGACAAGCTGCTAAATACATTTTTGATGTTGAAACATCAAAATATATGGACAGAGAAACAGGTGAAGTTTTTGAAGAACTTCAGGAAGGTAAAAAATTAATACCTCAAACGGTTTTAAGAAAGTTATTTTCTGAAATCGGAAAGCAATATGAAGGCAGAAACGGCGGATATACAAGAATATATCACTTGCCTCCAAGAAGAGGCGATGCCGCTGAAATGGCTTTAATTCAGTTAGTATAATGCAAAGATATTTGATTGAGTTAGAGTACATTGGTAAAGACTTTTCAGGCAGTCAAAAACAACCTGAGCAAATTCCCGATTCAAGTAAATCTGTAAAAACAATACAGAATGAATTGGAAAAGGCAATCAGTACATTGACAAAAACAAAAACCAAAA
The DNA here is from genome assembly GCA_947624665.1 of Candidatus Gastranaerophilales bacterium. GTDB lineage: Bacteria > Cyanobacteriota > Vampirovibrionia > Gastranaerophilales > Gastranaerophilaceae > Avigastranaerophilus. The sequence goes on along the minus strand of CANQLK010000137.1, from coordinate 2,859 downwards.
CAATTTTTTCCGGCAGAACCGATGCGGGAGTTCATGCTAAAGGGCAGACCGCCCACTTTGACTGTGAGTATGAAATAGATATCCGTAAGTTCGTTAATTCATTAAACGGTTTACTTCCAAAAAGTATAAGCGTAAAAGGATTAAAAAAAGTCGAGAGAACATTCCACGCCCAAAAAAGTGCAAAGGCAAGGTATTACAGATATACAATTGCTAATCGTGCGCAAAGAAGTGCGTGGGATGATAATTGTTTGTTGGTGAGATATCCTTTAAATATTGAAAGAATGAATAAGGCATTGTCCTATCTGAAAGGCGAGCATGATTTTACTTCTTTTAAAAAAGTAAGGACATCGAACCCGTCGAAGATATGCAAAATGTATGAAGCAAAAGCCGTAAAAGATGGTGATTTTATTTATATAGATTTTGTTGCAGACAGGTTTTTGTACAATATGATCAGAACGATCGTCGGAACTCTCCTTATGATGGAAAGAAAATCTTTAGCCCCCGAAACACTTAGAGATATTCTTGAAGCAAAGGATAAAACAAAAGCAGGTTCGACCATAAGCCCTGAAGGGCTGACATTAATAAAAGTAATATACAATAATATAAATGGAGAGAAAGCACATGAAAACTTATTCAGCTAAACCTCTGGAAGTAGAAAGAAAATGGTATCTTTTAGATGCAGAAGGTCAAACTTTAGGCCGTTTGGCAGTATTGGCTGCAAATCTATTGAGAGGAAAGCACAAACCGCAATTTACACCGAATGTAGATACAGGTGATTTTGTAATTATTATAAATGCAGAAAAAATATCCGTAACAGGTAAAAAGGAAACAGGCAAAAAGTATTATCATCATACAGGTTTTCCGGGCGGATTAAAGGTTGCTACATTTAAAGAATTAATGGAAAAAAATCCAAAACTAGCTTTAGAAAAAGCTATAAAAGGTATGTTACCTCATAATACATTAGGTCAGGAACAATTTAACAAATTAAAAATATATGCAGGCGCAGAACACCCGCATGCTGCTCAAAAACCTGTTGTATATACTGAAAGAGAGGCTGAATAATGGCAGATAAAGAAATTATGGCAACAGGCAGAAGAAAAACTGCCATAGCGATTGTAAAACTTGTTAAAGGAAAAGGCAGAGTTTTTGTTAACGGCAAAACATTTGCTGATTACTTCGGTAACAGAGCCGCTTTGGAAATGATGGTATACAGACCTTTAGCTTTAACCGACAATCAGGAAAATTATGATGTACGTGTTAAAACGGTAGGCGGCGGTGTAAGCGCTCAAGCAGGTGCTATCAGACATGGTATTTCAAGAGCTTTGTTAAAAATCAATGAAGATTATAAATCTGTTTTAAAGACAGAAGGTCTTTTAACAAGAGATGCTCGTGTTAAAGAACGTAAAAAATACGGACGTAAAAGAGCTAGAAAAAGATTTCAGTTTTCAAAACGTTAATATTTTCCAAATATATGCAAGAAGGGTTTTCTTTCGGGAAAATCCTTCTTTTGTTATTTTGTCGAATATAAAATCGAGTATATTATTCGGGTAGTTATTAAAAAGGTATGTATATGTAATAAATCTGAATATATTAGGACAATTTAATTAAAAAGCAAAAAACGAAACGTTAAATTTTTACAAAAATAATTTATTTTTGTATAATAAACATATAGAAAAATGGAAGATAGGTGTATATTATGACGATAATTGCCGAAAAGGAAGGAATAATAGTACAGGTTATAGGGCCTGTTATAGATGTTGAGTTTGAATCGGGGATATTACCCGAAATAAATGATGCAATAGAGATAATTGTTTCAGACGAGAAAAAAATAATAGCGGAGGTTCAGCAGCATTTAGGCGAGAACCGAGTTCGTTCCGTTGCAATGTCATCTACAGATGGTATAAGAAGGGGAATGAAAGTAGTAAATACATTAGAATCAATAAAAATCCCTGTCGGTAAAAACATATTGGGCAGAATATTAAATGTATTGGGTGAGCCTGTTGATAATGCGGGAGAGGTTCAAGCAGATACTTATTTACCCATACACAGAAAGTCCCCTGCTTTAGTTGACCAAAATACTGATATAGAGATATTGGAAACAGGGATAAAAGCCATAGACCTTTTACAGCCATACCAAAAAGGCGGTAAGATAGGATTATTCGGTGGCGCAGGTGTAGGAAAAACCGTTCTTATTATGGAATTAATTCATAATATAGCTTCTGAGCATTCTGGGGTGTCGGTATTCGGTGGTGTAGGTGAAAGAACAAGGGAAGGCAACGACCTTTGGAACGAAATGAAGGAGTCAGGTGTAATAGATAAAGTAGCTCTTATATACGGACAAATGAATGAGCCGCCGGGTGCGAGAATGAGAGTCGGATTGTCTGCACTTACGGCAGCGGAATATTTCAGGGATTATTCAAAACAGGATGTATTATTGTTTATTGATAATATATTCAGATTTGTGCAGGCAGGCTCGGAGGTTTCGGCATTACTTGGCAGAATGCCTTCGGCGGTAGGTTATCAACCAACTTTGGCGAATGAAATGGGAGAACTTCAGGAAAGAATTACATCTACAAAGGATGGGTCAATAACTTCAGTTCAGGCAATATATGTTCCTGCCGACGATTTAACAGACCCTGCTCCTGCTACAACATTCTCACACTTAGATGCATCAACCGTTTTGTCAAGACAAATTGCATCTTTGGGTATTTATCCTGCGGTTGACCCGCTTGCTTCAAACAGTAAAGTGTTAGATCCGTTAATAATAGGCGAAGAACACTATAATGTTGCAAGAAAAGTTCTTGAAATCCTTCAAAAATATCAAGAGTTACAGGATATTATTGCAATATTGGGTATGGA
>CANQLK010000136.1 GCA_947624665.1 Candidatus Gastranaerophilales bacterium | reverse complement strand
GTCGGAAGCGAGTACAAGGCGACAGCCGAAGGAGCGACAAGACCGAGCGCAAAGCAATTTCAAGACAGCGGAATTGCTACACCGGATTAAATTTCAACAGCTGTTTGTATAATCAGAAAGAAAAAATGAATAAAATTAAACTGTTAGATTGCACCTTGCGTGACGGGGGATATATTAATGATTGGGAATTCGGTTTCGACTGCGCAAAAGATATAATTGATAATTTGATAAAAGCAAATATTGATATTATAGAAACGGGATTTTTAAGAAATGTTGATTTCTATAACCCTGATAAAACCTTATGTTCGCATATTGAAGAATTTAACAACTTAATTCCCGCTAATATCAAAAACTCATCATTTGCAATAATGGCAATGTATTCGAATTACGATATTAAAAATTTATCAAAATACAAAGGTGATGGAATTGAAATTATACGGGTACCGATTCACGATTACAATATAAAAGAAGAACTGATATTTGCAAAACAAATAAATGATAAGGGTTATAAACTTTCGGTAAACCCCATTAATATTATGGGATACTCAAAAGAACAGATTATATGGACAATTAATGAAGTAAACAAAATTCATCCTTGGCAATTTTCAATAGTAGACAGTTTTGGCAGTATGAAGAAATCGGATTTGGACAGAATTGTATCATTGGTTGATACAAATTTATTAAAAGATATCAGATTGGGATTGCATTTACACGAAAACATGGCACTGAGTTTTTCATTGGCACAAAACTTTTTGGAAAAAAGTTCCGACAGAAAAATCACCGTGGACGGCAGCCTGTCGGGCATGGGAAGAAGACCGGGGAATCTTCCTATTGAACTTATAGCGGATTATTGTAACGAATATTATAATAAAAACTATCAGACTGATTATCTCTTTGAAGCTATCCAAAAGCATATCCAGGAGATAAAAAATAAAAATAACTGGGGATACGGAGCGGAATTTTTTCTGTCTGCAAAATACAATTTGCATCGTGATTATCCCGAATATTATATAAAAAAATATAATCTGAGTTTAACCGAAATTAACCGTATTCTGCGTCAATTTGACAAATCAAAAAAATCTAAATTTGATTGTGAGTATGCTGATAAATTATATTTTTCGGTTATAAATTCCGAAAGTGAATTTTCACGGTAAGCTTATGTAAATAAATATTAATTTTTTTTTGTAATTTCTAAAGTTTAAAAATAATTTTCCGATAAATAGAATGGTAGTTTTTTGAGGAATAATATATGAACGCAACTATTGAAAATTTTCAAGAAACGGATAAGGAACTTAAAGAACTGTTGGAAGATATTGAGAGCGTAAAATCAACAATTGACCTGTTCGCAAAAGTTATAGACGAAAAACTTTTTGCGGCAATTTAAACATCCCGTAAACGATTTAAAGTAAGGTTTTAAGCAATCGGACATATCTCAAAGGAAAGTTTTTTGAGTAATCCTGTATTTAATTGGTGATTTTTTCGATAAAATGCCTCTGTCATTTAAGCTGGCAGAGGCAAAATTAATGCGGATTATTTTTGCTTTTTTAATTTGATACACTTTTAAAGTGTTTTTTTGCTATATTAATTAATGTGAAAACATTATGAGAGCAAAAGTATGTTAAAAGAGTATTTTTTAGAAAAAGTAAATAAAGCAATAAAAGATTTAACGAAGGCAAATAAACTCGGACAGATGAGAGAGTCCGACGAATATTCTCTACAGGCGGAAGTTCCGAAGAATGCTCAATTCGGAGATTTTGCGGTTAATGTATCCGTTTTATCCCGTTATGCAAAAACCGCTCCGGCAATTATTGCAAAGACAATTGCCGATGAAATTAATTGTGATAATTTTGATATAAATGTAACAGCAGGTTTTATCAATTTTAAGCTGCATAATAATATGCTGAGCGAAATAATTAATGAAATATTAAAGAAGAAGCACGATTATGCAAGAAATAACCAAGGAGAAGGGAAAAAAGTTATACTTGAATATGTAAGTGCAAATCCGACAGGCCCGTTTCACATAGGTCACGGCAGATGGGCGGCAATGGGAAGTGCGCTTGCCAATGTATTGAAATATTCAGGCTATAATGTATATCAGGAATTCTATATAAATGATGCGGGAAGCCAAATACAGAAGCTCGGAAAATCTTTATATATTAGGGTTTTACAAGAACTGGATATTAAAATTGATTTCCCGTCCGACGAAGAAGAGGCAAAAAATTATTATACGGGCGAGTATTTAATTCCATTGGCAAAAGATTTTGTTAACGAAGAGCCTGAAAAATCAAATGAGCTGAAATCTAAATATAACGGTGATTTTGATAAAGAATTGTTAAAATATCTTTCAAAATATGCAAGATTAAAAATGCTCGCACTTCAAAAAGCGTTATTGGAGAAATTCAATACACATTTTGATAATTATTTCAGCGAACTAACCCTTCATGAAGCCGGTGATGTTGAAAGCTGCATAAACAAATTGGATAAACTCGGCGTTTTATATAATAAAGACGGTGCATTATGGTTTGCATCATCAAAATACGGCGATGATCAGGACAGAGTAATAAAGAAATCAGATGGTGCTTACACATATTTAACGGCAGATATAGCATATCATTATAATAAACTTCAGCGAGGTTTTGATACTCTGCTTAATATATGGGGTGCGGATCACCACGGATATATTCCGAGAATGAAAGCAGCTATTGAAGTTTTGGGTTATAACCCCGATTCTTTGGAGGTTTTGTTAGGTCAGCTTGTAAATTTGGTTATGAACGGAGAACAGGTCAGAATGGGTAAACGTACTAAAATGATTACGCTTGATGACCTTATAGAAGAAGTAGGAGTTGATGCTACAAGATATTGGATGATAATGAGGAGTATTGATACAACTCTTGATTTTGATGTAGAGCTTGCAAAGTCCAAAACCGATGAAAATCCCGTATTTTACGTACAATATGCACACGCAAGAGCCTGCTCGATATTAAGACACGCTCAACAGGAAAAATTCGATATCATCAACAATACGGCAAAAGAAGCTGATATTAAGAATTTGAATGAAATAATTGAAAATTTATCGGCAAACGATTTAAACGTTATATGGCAGACAGAAGACGAAAAATCGATTGAAACTACAAAGAAATTAATATTAAAATTGGAGGAATACAAATCAGTCGTATATAATTCGGCTAAAAACAGAACACCATACCTGATAACAAAATATTTACAGGAATTATCGTCGGCATTTCACCAATTTTACAGTTTTTCAAAAGTACTTGTTGATGACGAAAAATTAATGACGGCAAGACTTGGAATAGTAAAAGCCGTAGTATTAATTTTGCAGTCTGCGATGAAAATAATAGCAGTCAGCGCACCCGAAAAAATGTAAAGATTAAAATGTAAACAGTTGTATAGTATTACCAATACAAATATTTGTAGTATAATATAACTTGATTTAGTAAAATAATCAAAGAAGTGCAAGAACACTTGTAGATTAGCGGAGGAAGTCTTTTATGACAGTAAAGGATTGGTTCGAACAAAGAAAAGAAATGCAAATTGCACGCCGTGACAGTGAAACACAAATTGACGACAGCGTAGGCAAACTTTGGACAAAATGTTACAGTTGTAATTCTCAATTGTTAAAAAAAGAAGTTGAGGATAATTTAATGGTTTGTCCGAAATGCGGATACCATTTCAGAATAAACGCAAGAACCCGTATAAATCAAATATTTGATGAAAATACATTTGAAGAAATGTTTGGGAATATAACAACTGCAGACCCTTTGAACTTTGTCGATACCGAAACATACAAAGAAAGAATAAAAAAAGCTAAGGCAAAAACAAATTTAAATGAAGCCGTAATATCAGGTATAGGCAAAATAGAAGGACAAGAAACAGCAGCAGCCGTTATGGATTTTGAATTTATGGGCGGGTCAATGGGCAGTGTCGTAGGAGAAAAAGTTACGCTTGCTATGGAAGAAGCCTTAAAGAGAAAAATTCCGATGATTGCAATAACCGCATCAGGCGGTGCCAGAATGCAAGAAAGTATTTTAAGCCTTATGCAGATGGCAAAAACAAGTTGTGCAGTTGCAAAACTGAATGAGGCAGGCTTATTATATATTACTGTTTTGACAGAACCCACGTTCGGGGGCGTTACAGCAAGTTTTGCAATGTTGGGCGATATAATTATAGCAGAACAGGATGCAAGAATAGGTTTTGCAGGCAGAAGAGTTATAGAACAAACAATAAGACAAGGTTTGCCTGCCGATTTTCAGACGGCTAACTACCTTATGAAATTCGGTCAAATCGATATGATATGTTCGAGAGCAGAGTTAAAATCAACGCTTGCAAAACTAATTAGACTGCATAGTCAAATACATAAATAAAAACATAAACGGAGATTGGTAATGACAATTCTGGAATTCGAAAAACCATTATATGAAATTCAGGAAAAAATAAAAGAATTAAAAGAGATAAGTGAGTCATCAGGTATGGACGTTACAAATCAAATAGAAAACTTTGAAAAACAGGCACTTGAATATAAAAAAGAAGTGTATGCCAATTTAACGCCGGCTCAGAAGCTGCAAATAGCACGTCATTCGGACAGACCAACATTCTTGGACTACGTTAACTTAATGACGGAAGAATTTATTGAATTACACGGTGACAGAGAAGGCACTGATGACAGAGCCATAATAGGCGGTATTGCTAAATTGGGCGATAAAAATATAGTTTTAATCGGCACTCAAAAAGGTAAAACAACAAAAGAAAATTTAATATATAATTTCGGAATGCCGCAACCGCAAGGCTACAGAAAGGCACTAAGACTGTTTTACCACGCAAATAAATTTAATATGCCGATAGTAACGTTAATTGATACACC
>CANQLK010000135.1 GCA_947624665.1 Candidatus Gastranaerophilales bacterium | reverse complement strand
TAAGCGAGGTCGGAAGCGAGTACAAGGCGATAGCCGAAGGAGCGACGAGACCGAGCGCAAAGCAATTTCAAGACAGCAAGCGTAATGTTGCGACACTGGATTAATTTATTCGGCATGGTATAATTTGTATAATAGAGTTTGGAATGAATAATAATGGGATATGTAAAACTCGATAAAGAAGAGATAAAAATAGTGGTGAGTGATTTTGACGGAATATTCACGGACGGAAAGCTGACCGTATATTCTGACGGAAGAACCTCTAAAGTTATAGACTATAAAGATATTATGGCAATAGCAAATATTTTAAAGAAAGGTATCAAATTTGCGATAATTTCGGGAGAAATTTCTGCTGCTATTGACGAAGTTAAAAAGAAATTTCCCATGATTGATACATTTCAAAACGAAAGAAAAAAAATAAACGTTTTAATATCATTGTTGGAGAAATATGATTTAAAGCCTGAAAATGCTATGTATCTCGGTGATGATATTAATGACATTGAATGTTTAAAGCTGGTAAAATATCCTGTTACCGTCAGTAACGCACACGATGAGGTAAAGAGAATAGAGAATATTTATATAACGTCAAATTCAGGCGGGAACGGAGCTTTTCGAGAGATTACGGATTATATATTATGAAAAAATTTTTCAAACAAATATATAATAAAATAAAGCAATTTGATGAATATACAAATGATTATCAAAAGATAACGCATAATATAGAGATTCCGACATTGGCATATACAAACTGGGGAAATTATTTTGCGAACATAAAAGATTTCAAAAAAGCAATAGAAAAGCTTGAAACAGCGATATTAATGTCAAATGTCAATCCAAAGCCGTGCATTTCTCTTGGGACGATTTATACAAAATTAAAGGAATATAAAAAAGCGGAAGAAGTATTAATTGAAGCAATAAGAAGGGATTCTCAGAATTCTTATGCATACGGTCTTTTAAGCAATGTATATGTATCCGAAAACAAATTAAACGAGGCAGAAGAGGCATTAAAGAAGGCGGTAAAAATTTCGCCTGCCAATTCGGATATATATTTAAATTTTGGAATTTTATACGGGAAAATGAAAAATAAGACAAAAGCAATAGAAATGCTGAAGAAAGCCAAAATCTTAAATCCCGAAAATATACATGTTTATTTTTTGCTGGGAGTTTTATTTTACGAAGAAGAGCATATACAAGAAGCCTTCACTGAATTCAAGACCTTAGAAAAGATTGAACCGAGGTATAAGAACCTAAATTATTATATATCTTTATGCTACAAAAAAGAAAAGAATTATATGGCGGTAATAGAGTATGCGCAAAGGGCGTTGGAGGATAATCCCGAAAATCATTTATTATATATTCTTTTGGCACAAACATATTTAAATATAAATAAGGCGGAAGAAGGAGAAGAAATATTTAAAAGAGGGGAAAATGCAGGTATAAATAATTTTGAGTTTTATTTGGCATGGGGTGTTTTTCTTTCAAAAACAGATAAACAGGAGGATGCAAAAAATAAAATAAATAAAGCATTGGAAATTGAGCCGAATAATTCAAATGCACTTTACCGCCTCGGGTGTTGTTATAAAGCCCAAAACAATTCGGAAGAAGCCGAAAAGTTATTCAAAGAAGCCGTTAAATATGATTCTTTAAATGTTCCTGCGATATCGGATTTAGGAATTATATATTATGAGAACAAGGATTATGAAATGGCAACAGAAACATTTTTTCATGCCATAAATATATCAAAGGAACAATCATTTTTATATTTTTACATCGCCAACTGTTACTATAAACTGGGGAAATATAAAAAGAGTATTACATATTACGAAAAAACAGTGGAAATATACCCCAGACATATAGAAGCCTATATAAATTACAGTTTATGTTTATTGGCAATAAATAACGAGAAAGAAGCATTAAGAAAAATCCGCAATGCATACCAAATAAACAGAGATAATGAAAAGGTAATATTAATATACGCAATATCCGATTTAAAGAACGGAATTTACAGTGATGCCATAGAGAAATCCGATATTTTATTGGACAAGAATAAAGATAATCGGGAAGCAAAAATAATAAAAATCCAATCTTTAATAATGTTAAATAAAGTTCAGGAGGCTGTATATATTATAAATGAAATGACCGATGAAGAAAAAAACACGGAAGAGATAAATTATTTATCATATTTGATATATAAAAAGCTTGTTGAAGAAAATCCGTCGGACTATAATAAAAATATGCTGCAGGAATACTTGCATAAAATAAATGAAAAAGGAATAGAAACAAATAATATCAACCTGCAAATAATAAGTTCAATCAACATTAGTAAAGGATAAAAATGTGGGAATAGTAGTACAGAAATTCGGAGGAACCTCCGTAGCAGACCCAGAGAAGATACATAATGTAGCAAGAGCCGTAATAAGAGAGAAAGAAAACGGAAATGATGTTATTGTTGTAGTATCAGCAATGGGACATACAACCGATTATTTAATAAAGCTTGCAAAAGAAGTTACCGATACCCCCGATTCAAGGGAAATGGACATGCTTTTATCAACGGGAGAACAAGTATCAATAGCCTTGTTAGCTATGGCAATACAATCCCACGGTTATAAAGCAATAAGTATGAACGGACAGCAGGTAGGAATAATTACCGAATGCATTCATTCAAAAGCAAGAATTGTAGATATAAAAACCGATAAATTAAATCAATATTTAAAAGAAGGAAATATAGTTGTCGTAGCCGGATTTCAAGGTGTAACTCCCGATGGAGAAATCACTACATTGGGCAGAGGCGGTTCAGATACTTCTGCAGTAGCAATAGCAGCTGCAGTAAAAGCGGAAAGATGCGATATATATACCGATGTTGAAGGAGTTTACGCAACCGATCCGAGAATTGTTCCGAATGTTCAAAAAGCTGAAATTATATCTTATGAAGAAATGCTTGAACTTGCAAGAGTTGGTGCAAATGTTCTTCATCCCCGCTCTGTTGAAACGGCAAAACAATTTAACGTTCCGCTCAGAGTACGCAGCTCTTTTAAATTAGATAATATGGGTACATTAATAATAGGAGTTGAAAATATGGAAATATATAAACCGGTTGCAGGAGTAGCCGCTGATTCTTCACAGGTTAGAATTTTACTTTCAAACCTTCCCGATATTCCCGGAACTGCCGCAAAATTATTCGGTTCTTTGGCAAAAAACAATATTAGTGTTGATATGATTATACAATCATTAGCAAGTAACGGTACAAATTCTATAGCTTTTACCGTTGATGCCGATGATTTGGAAGCTGCAGTTAAAACTCTTGAAAATTCAAAGGACATAATCGGTTCCCCCGAAATTCTTACGGATAAAAATATTTCTAAAGTATCTATCGTAGGTGCGGGCATGGTAGACAGACCCGGTATTGCCGCTGATATGTTTAGAGCATTGGCAGAAGAAAACATTAATATAAAAATGATTTCCACAAGTGAAATTAAGATAAGCTGCCTTGTAGATAAAGAAAATGCCAACAGCGCCATAAAAGCTTTATGTAAGGAATTTGGACTCCAAAGCGAAGAAATGGCGGTTGTTAAAGGTGATTTACCAAATGTATAAAAAAAAGGGGGACTGATTATAAAATCAGTCCCCCTTTTTTATTCTAACGCATCAAGTCGGTGATGAGCGGATTTGGTTGATTGTTCAACTCTTATCATCCTTTCCAGTATATTATTATATTTTCTCATATCCTCTTTTAATTCCTGTATCTGTTGCTGCATAAAAGATATTGTAGTTTTATACACCCCAATAAATATGCCTATTGCTATCAGTTGAATTATAACGGATACTATAAGTTCAGGTGAAATAATCATTTAACCGCCTTCTTTTCATTAACTTTTTTGCTTAAACGGTAACCATTACAATTATTCCAAGCTTTTTTATTGCACATTTGAAATACATCAACAAACCAAGACATAATATTTGCTTTAATTGTATTGGTTCCCTGCTGCTTGATTTTTTCTCTGAAAATCAATGAAGTTAAACGCCTGTATTCACTAACCGAAATTTCATCATTAAGTATTTCATGCATAATATAAAATTTAAAATCTAATAAATAGTCATGAAGCATAGAAGCAATGAGAAAATCATTATCGGTTCTTGAACCTATAATTCTCCAAAATATTCTGGGAATATCAGCGCCATTCCATACATAGCCTTTGTTTATAACAAAACTGAATTTACGGCGTGAAGTTATAACAAAAACTTTAACGGTATTATTTAATTCAAAAGGAAATTTCTTTTTCTGTTTTATTATTTCTTCTGTATCATTATCAGTTATAATCCTTATAAAGACTTGCGGGATTACATCAAAATAAATATCAAGAACTTTCTCTTTACTCATAAAAACCTCAATCATTTTTCTCTGGTAATTCTTTATTTTGGAACAAATAATCAAGGTCATCGGAATTGTATCCTAAAAGCATTCCTATTTGTTCTACATAAGGATTTCCACGATAAAAATTATTTGCTTTAAGTTCAATCTTTAAAGCCTTTATATCCAAGCCTTCGGGCGGATTGGATTTCACAAATTCAATAATATCGTCAAAATCCATTCCTTTGGCTTTATATATTGCCCTCTCTACATCCGCAGCCGTTAATGTCAACATATTTAATCTTTGCCTTATTTCTTCTTCCGTAGGTTTTGGAATTTCTTTTATTTCAAAACGTCTTGTGCCGTCCTCTAATGGCTCGATTTCTTCTATATAGCAGTTATTTTCATTGCACCACTGTGCAGCTTGCGGCGGGTATTCCCCTTCAAATATCTGCCCAGCTTCAAAAATAAAATTATCGTAATCTATTTTTTCTTTTTCTTCTTCAAATTCGTTTTCTAAAATATTTTCCATAGTTTTCTCCTTATTAATAACCGATAGCGAACCAACTGAATATTCCTGCATCCATAGAGTTTGTTAAAACTTTTGCTTTTATAT
>CANQLK010000134.1 GCA_947624665.1 Candidatus Gastranaerophilales bacterium | reverse complement strand
CTTGAACCGGCACCAGGGGTGAGCCTGATTGGATTTTAAGTCCAACGCGTCTACCACTTCCGCCACCAAGGCTTATTCAAATTTCAATATAATATAAAAATTTTTTTCTGTCCAGTACAAAGTTAAAAAAGTTATATAAAATAAAAAATTGTTGGAAAAAAAGCGGAATGTATGGTAGAATTGGTATAATAGGTATAAAAATAATTAAATTACATAATGAACAAAATATAAATAATAAAGTTAATATTTTAATATAAAATGCACGGCAAACTTTGAAGTGCATTTGGGAAGAACGAGGTATAGGACAATAGATACTAACAGTTTACTCATCCTTCTTGGGTTCGCATTATTAGCTTTTTTCTTACTCTGGCGTGATGCAAAACGAGGCAAAAAGGAAAAAGAAGCGTTGGAACGTGATTTGGAAGAAAAAAACAGTCTTTATAAAAAAGAAGCTATGATTGCGGCTAAAGAAGCGGTTCAAAAGGATATTGAAAAATTTCAGGAAGAAACCAAAGAAAGACGTCAGGAACTTTCCAGATTAGAAAATAAACTCCTTAAACGTGAAGAACAAATTGAAGAAAAAGAACAGGTGCTTGTTAATAAAGAAGCTGCTCTTAATAAAAAAATGGATGAAGTTGTTGATAAAGAAGACTATTTGGCTGAAACTATTCAGAAACAAATTCAAGAGCTTGAAAGAATTTCGGGATTAAGTTGTGATGAAGCTAAACATCAGCTATTCGAACAATTAAAATCCGATTTGCAGCAGGAAGCTAATGCTCTGATTAAAGAAAACGAAAATCATATAAGAGAAGTTTCAAACGAAAAAGCTAAAGAAATATTAACAACCGTAATGCAAAGATGTGCGATAGATCAAGTTGTTGAATCAACGGTTTCTTCCGTCAGCCTGCCTTCCGATGAAATGAAAGGCAGAATTATCGGTCGTGAAGGCAGAAATATAAGAACGCTTGAAACTCTTACGGGTGTCGATTTGATTATTGATGATACACCTGAAGCAGTTGTTTTATCCTGCTTTGACCCCGTTAAAAGAGAAATTGCAAAATTGGCGCTCGAAAAACTCGTTTCTGACGGCAGAATTCACCCTGTTCGTATTGAAGAAATGGTTAATAAAGCACGTGAAGAAATAGATAAAAAAATAAAACAAGAGGGCGAAAATGCCGCAATGGATATGGGCATTACCAACCTTAATAAGGAACTTATTAAAACTTTGGGCAGATTGTACTACAGAACAAGCTACGGTCAAAATGTTTTGTTACACTCGCTTGAAGTAGGGCATATCGCAGGCATGATAGCAGCAGAAATCGGTGCTAACGTAAAAGTGGCCAAACGTGCAGGTCTTTTACACGATATAGGTAAGGCTATCGATCAGGTTCAAGAAGGTACTCATATCGAACTCGGTGTGGAACTTTGCAGAAAATATGGCGAACGTGAAGATGTAATCCATGCAATAGAAGCGCACCATGATGATGTTACCGCTAATACAATCGAAGCGGTGCTTGTAAAACTTGCTGATGCAATATCGGCAGGCCGCCCCGGTTCAAGACGTGATACTCTTGAAATCTATATTAAGAGATTACAAAAACTTGAAGAAATAGCTTTAAGTTATGACGGTATTAAACAATCATTTGCGGTACAGGCAGGTAGGGAAGTCAGAGTTATTGTTCAGCCTGATAAATTTGATGATGCAGGTTCCGCAAGACTCGCAAGAGAAATAGCTAAACGCATTGAAGATGAACTGGATTACCCCGGTCAAATCAGAGTTACGGTTGTAAGAGAAATCAGAACCACCGAACTTGCTAAATAGCTGTTTTATTAAATAATTTACGGTCAAGAATTACAAAGAAATATATGTCAGAAAAAATTAAGATAATGTTTTTAGGCGATATAGTCGGTAAAGCAGGCAGGCTTGCCGTTAAGGATTATATCGCCTCTTTATCCGAAAAACCCGATTTTATTATTGCTAATGTTGAAAACGCTTCTCATGGCTTTGGGCTTACTCAAAAAAACTATAATGAATTGTTAAACTGCGGTATTAATGCTTTTACATCGGGTAATCATATTTGGGATAAAAGAGAAATCTTTCAATATATAGATACGGCTGATAAACTTATAAGACCGATTAATTATCCTAAAGGTACTCATGGCAGAGGTTATGGGATTTTCAAAACCGAAAAATGCAAAATCGGAGTAATAAATGTACTCGGCAGAACATTTATGTGTCCGATTGATTCTCCTTTTGAGCTTATTGATAGCGCTATTGAAGAAATAAAAAAAGAAACAAATATTATAATAATTGACATACACGCAGAAGCGACCGCCGAAAAAATATGTTTGGCAAAATATTATGCCAAAAAAGGAGTAACGGGTATTTTGGGTACTCATACCCATGTTCAAACGGCTGATGAAAAGATATATGAAGGCTCTTGCGCATATATAACAGATGCGGGTTTTTGCGGCGACTCTGACGGAGTAATCGGAATGGAATACGAAGCCTCCGTTAACAGGTTAATTACTAATATTCCAGACAGGTTGGATGTTGCTTCTTCGGGTAATTCCGAAATTAACGGTGTTATCATTACCGTTGATTTACTTTCAGGAAAAGCCGAAGCCATTGAAAGAATCAGTAAAAAATATATTAGTGAGGAAAAAATTATTATGAAAGGATAGGAAAGTGAAAGTCGATTTACATATCCACACGTCTTATTCGGACGGCGCATTTTCTCCCGAGAAAATAGTCGATACCGCTTTGGATGTGGGGCTTAATGCAATAGCCGTTACCGACCACGATAACGTGCTTTCGCATAATATTGCTTGTGAATATGCAAAAGACAAGCCCATCGAAATTATTCCCGGAGTTGAAATTAATACTTTATATAAAGGCTACGAAGTTCATATCCTCGGGTATTTTATGGACTTAAATAACAGTGATTTTCAAAAACTTATTAAATGCCAACAGCAGGCTCGTATAAAGCAAACTAAGGAAATCCTTGCTTTACTGGCAAAAAAAGAGGGTATAAAAATACCGTTTGAAAATATAACAAAACAGGTAGCTCAGGGAGGAAGTATCGGCAGACCGCATATAGCCAAAGCCATTACTAATGCCGGCGGAACCTCAAGTGTAATAGAAGCTTATAATAAATATATCAATGATTCTTCAAATGTATATGTACAAAGAAAAACCGTTTCTCCGTTTGATGCGGTTGAAGTTATATACGATGCAGGCGGTATCCCGGTTTTTGCTCATCCTTTTGATGTCGATATTGCAGACCAATTAACAAAAGAGATGATGAACTTCGGTTTAAGAGGACTTGAAGCATATCATAGAAAACATTCCCCTGCTATTATAGAATATTTTTCAACTCTTGCGGAAAAATACGGACTAATAATTACGGGCGGTTCGGATTTTCATGCTCCTAACCCTAATAACGGGAATATTATTTTGGGCAAAAATTTCGTTCCCGACTGGATTTATGACGAACTTATTAAAGAAAGAAAACGAATGGAACTTGCAAAGTGAGTATAAATAAAAAATCACTGTTTAATATATTTGCTCTGTTTATAATTTTTGTTTTGATTGTGTTAATCATATTGCCGTTTAATGTTAATAATCTTGAGCAGGCTCAAAGAATAGCGGTATGGAAATCAAAATTTGAACAGCTCAAATATTGTTTTTCACTTGTCGATATACATGAAAATTTATCGGAAGTTTCTTATAACTATGAAGACGATTTAATTGACGTTATTAAGCCGTATTTTAATATTCAAAAAAAGCTAAACTTTAAATATTCGTATCGAAGAATGAACGGCAGGCCTGTCAATAAAACGGGGCAATTCTATTTTGATACGTTTTATTTGTTAAAAGACGGTTCTTTAATATCATTAAAGAAAAATATAAGCGAAATATTAAATGAAAATCAGCCACTATATTTTATGTTTGTTGATTTAAACGGAACACAAAAACCAAACCGCATAGGCAGAGATATATTTTTAATAAGCATATTTAACAAAAACATACAGGCATTAGGGCATGACCGACCGCATAGTGCTTTAAAAACAAATTGTTCCCCTATAGGAAGCGGTGTATATTGCAGTGAATACTATCTTATAGGCGGCAGATTTTAATTTGAGAAATAAACATGTTCATGATAATTTAATTAAACAATATAAAAAAGAAGATAAAATCGAAAATTAAGGAGACGAGAATGACAGAAAAACGAGTATGGTTGTTCAGGGAAGGAAACGCTTCCATGAGGAATCAGTTGGGCGGAAAGGGTGCTAATCTTGCAGAGATGACAAATTTAAATCTGCCTGTTCCCCCGGGTCTTACAATTACTACCGAAACTTGTATGGATTATATAAATCACGGAAACAAAATGCCTGAAGGCTTGATGGATGAAGTAAAAGCTAAATTGGTTGAAGTTGAAAGACAAGCCGGTAAAAAATTTGGCGATACTACTAATCCGTTGTTAGTTTCGGTGCGTTCAGGCGCGAGAGTTTCCATGCCGGGTATGATGGAAACCATTTTGAACTTAGGTTTAAACGATGAAACCGTTGAAGCTATGGTTAAATTAACAAACAATCCCAGATTTTGTTATGATTCATACAGAAGATTTTTAACAATGTTTGGTTCTGTTGCTTGGGAAATGGACAGACAAAAGTATTTTGAATCCGAAGTTCAAAAATTAAAAGAAAAAGAAGGTGTTAAAGAAGATACGCAAGTATCTGCAGAAGGTTGGAAATCTTTAATTCCTGTTTATAAAAGAGTCATAAAAGAAGTAACGGGAAAAGAATTTCCTCAAGACCCGTTTGTACAATTACAAGAAGCTATTGAGGCGGTATTCCGTTCTTGGAATATTCCCCGTGCCGTTGCTTATAGAAATATGAACAAAATTGACCATAATTACGGTACCGCAGTAAACGTACAAACAATGGTATTCGGGAATATGGGCG
>CANQLK010000133.1 GCA_947624665.1 Candidatus Gastranaerophilales bacterium | reverse complement strand
CAAAGCCGTGTGCAAAAATTACACGTTTCGCATCTTCGTTTGTTAATTCATTATTATGCCAATTTTCAATATGTTCCCTGATTTTACCGTGTTCCCCGTCGCCGCCTGCTATGAAGAATATGGGTTTATTTTTGCCCGGAAAATCTTTTTCCCAATTTTCCATCAGCATTTTTATTGCTTCTGTCATGTACGGAATACCTTTTTGTGAAACAAGTCTGCCAACAGATGAAATTATCGGAGTATTTTTTAATTCTTCGTCCGTTAATTCCGGAAGTTTGGTTTTCTCTGCTTTATCTGCCAATTCCAGTGAATGGGTAAGATTTCTGACTTCTTGAGTTTTTGAATCATTTACGGCAGTTTTATTTTTCAACGAAAAAGGTATCATAAAGTTATTATAAAAGTTTATTTTATTATTTAATCTTGCATTTGTTAGTTCATCGATTGAGGATGATCTATTGTAAACGGTAAATTCTAATCCTGTTCTATGTTTGATATCATCATATTTTTTTTCGATAGATAAATTATCAAAATCGTTACCGTTAATAATACCGACAAGAGAACCGGCATTATTTTTCTGATTTAAAGCCCATCTTACTTCGCCTGAAAGCTCTTTATGCTCATCGGAGATTATTTCTTTTGCATAATTTTCCGAAACGGGATGGAAATAATCACTCAGACAAATACCCATATTTAATAAATTTGTATGGTTTTCTTGAGGATTATTTTTGTTTATTAAAAGAACATTATCCAAATTTTTCAGTCCGCTATCGGCAGGATTAGTGTCTGAAGCACCCGTATGAGCATTGTTGACTATATCTGCCGCAAAATTATCAAATAATGTATTTAATATGTTCGAAGTTGATTCAATTCTTTGAGCATTATCGTTATTATTTTGAGTTGAACCCTGATACATAGTATTATGTCCGATTGTAATTATCGTCATATCCGAAAGTTTTTTTGAAGCATTTTCCGACAATTGTCCGTATGCATGTTCCATAGGAGCTTTATATCTTGCAAGAGCCGCAACGGGTGAAGCCTGCCAATCATTTAAAATTAAAGCATCGGGTGATTTAATCGAATCAAATACTTCTCTGTTTGTAATCTTTAAATCCTTCACACTGTTAATATCTTCTTTTGCTTTCGCAAATTCATAAACCGCTTTTGAGAAGAATGCAAATTTTTCCTGTTCTTCCGACTTCTCATTTGTTTGATATATTGTTCCGTTAAAATAATTATCATTTTTTATGAAAACTAACTGTTTCTTATGATTTTCGTCAATAGGAAGTATCGAGACATAGACTTCAACTTCTTCTGTATTAGACTTTCCAGCCTGATAAGTGTCAGTTTTAAATGTCGCAGCTTTTTCAAGCTTAAATTCTTTTCCTTTATATGTATAAGTATATTTACCTTCTTCCTCTTTAAATGAAGCAGTTCCTTTCTTTTGATACATAGGAATAAATGTAGGCATATCAATACCGAGTTTAACGGCATTATTCTGAATTTCAACGGGAACGGAGCCTAATCCGCCTTCTTTAACCGGAGCATATTCTGAAGTAATTGACCATATTGAAGGATGGTCTTTTTCTATAGGTTTAACATCCGGTTTACCATACAAATATTTTGGAGCAGCTGATTTAATTTGTTCTAATGCCTGAGCATAATTTTTTTCGTTTTTACTTAAGCAGTCGGTATTTTTAAGTAATTGTATGCCGCCAACATCAACTGTATATTTGCGTGACAGATTATTGCCCGTTAATATAACCGATTGTTTTGCATCATCTCTTGCAGCTCTTGCTTCGGACTCAATTCCGTTCATCCTTGAAGAAAGAGTTTCCGAAACATTTTTCTTGTCGGATTTAGACATGGCTCCTGCCGTATACGAACCCGTTAGACCCGCTGCGGCTATTATAGCAGACCATAATTGAGCATTAGCTTTTTTATTTTTTGCACTTTGTGATTTTAAACTCTCTCCAAGTTTTATAACATTTTGCTCAGTTGACTGTTTCAGCGATGATATTTGATTTGTCAGCTCTTTAACTTCATTTGAGAGTTTTGAAACATTTTTATTTGAAAGTTTATAAGTAATACCTGCTGTTATTGGAATTGCTATTAAAGGCAAAGCGATAGGAGCTACTGTTTTTATGACTTCTTTAACACTATGTTTTTTCGGCTCGGGTATTTTTTCCGCAACGGAATTATTAACCTCCGTTTTTTTAACGTAAGAGCCTGATGAAGGCATATTTGTCCCAAATTCGGAAAAAATCCCTATCGTCATAATTTAACCCCTTTAATAAACACACATTTATATAGTCATGTAAATATAATTTATTGATATTTTTGGTCGAATTGTTAAAAAATTGTAACAATTGATTATTTAATAAAATTTAAAATTTTTAATAATATTTTTTCAAAGAACTCATTTTTTATTTTAAAATTGACATCTCTGTTATTAATAATATCAATATCAAGCAGCATATCCTGATGACAACGATTATGTCGTAAGAATAAATCTTCAAGGTGTGCCCAAACACTCCAATCAAGATTTAAAAGAGATGAAATTTTTATAAAATATTTTATTAATTCAAAAATTTGAATTACTTTTTCATGATTATCGGCATTTTCGGGATTATCACGAATCCAATTAAAATCAATATTTATAATGACACCCGATACATTAGATTTTTTAGAAAGAATAAGAAAATTTCTGATTTGAGATTTTGAATCATTAACTCCTGGAATAATAATAAATTTTGATTTAACCGTATTTGAATTGTGTTCTTTGTCAACCTGCATCGAGTATTTTTTTATATTTTCCCAAGTCCTATCCCATAAATCAGCTTTTTTTATTTCAATAAATTTTTCTTTACTACCCGAATCAACGGAAGTAATTACGGAAACAACTCCCTTCTTAATGCCTGCAGAGATACTGGGGGTATAAATCGTTGCATTTGTATTAATATTAATATTTTTTATACCTTCTGCTAAGAGCATGGAAAGAAATTTATTGAAATTTTTATCAAGAGTTGCTTCTCCGCCCGCTATATCGATTTTAGTATCGGGAGTAACAACCTTTTTATCTATCATATCTTTAATGACGGCAGCTATATCGTATTCTATGGTTTCGCTTAAATCGATAACTTTTGAATGTATTGCACAATAAGTACAATATAAATTACAATTAACCCAAACATTTATAAGAATATATCGAAATGAATTTGTTCTTTCGGGCCAATCTTTTTTTCTAATCCAAAAGCAATTTTTACATTCTTCAATTGCCGAACCGTTTTTCATTAATTCGATATGCTTTTCTCTGTTTTTAAAAAACTCGTTCCAATCAATAAGTTCACCACGGTAGTTAGAATAAAGTATAGGTTGACCGCCTGACGGAAACAGCATGCAGCAATATCCGACTTTATTCAAATGATTAAAAAATAATTCACCCTCTACCGAATGACAACTTCTATATACACTCATGACTTTCCATTAATTTATGTAATAAATTATCTTAATTGACCATATTCATTATACAATAAAATAATATAAGAGATTGAACAGGAATTTTAAATGAAATTAAAAGACACACAAGCACAATCATCGTTCCGATACGGTTGGCTTCTGAAAAGAATTTTTCCGTTTATAAAACCGTTTATGGGAAGGGTAATGTTGGGATTTTTAGTAGCAATTCCCGTAGGATTATTGGACGGAGTTGTATCTTTTGCACTTAAACCGTATATGGACTATGTAGTCGGGCAGCAAAATCTCAGATTATGGGGTTTGGTTATTCCCTATGAAGCAATTGCTGTTGCTATGCCTTTTGCCATAATATTTTTTGCAGTTTTTCAAGGTCTGTTAAGATATTTTAATACCTACCTTACGGATTGGACAAGTTTAAAAATTACAAACTCTGTTAAGAATGAACTTTTTGCAACTTTGGTATATATGGATACCTCATTTTTTGATGAAAACTCGTCAGGATTAATTATAAACAGATATTTGACCGACCCTGACCAGGCTTCAAGAGGGGTTGTTGAAGAAATAAAAACATTTATAATCAGTTTATTCGGCGCCCTGTCTTTAATAACGGTAATGTTATACAGTTCCTGGAAACTTGCCGTTGTCGGTGTGCTTGTTCTGGCACTTGCTTTTATACCAATAGCCTTAATAAGAAAGAAAATTAAATCAGTTTCTAATAAAAATACCGTTATTCTCGGCGATATCATGACAACCATGAACGAAACATATTCGGGGAATAAAGTTGTAACCGCATACAGCCTTCAAGAACGCCAAAAGAAATTATTTAAAGAAGGTATTGACAACAGTTTTAAAGTTTCAATATCACTTACAAAAAGACAGGGGTGGATGTCTCCGATTATGTATCTTATAGCATCTTTTGGTATTGCATTCGTTCTGTATTACGGAACAAAGCTGATATATTCGGGAAGCATGACTGCAGGTTCTTTTGCTTCATTTGTAACATCTTTGCTTCTGCTTTATAAGCCGATTAAAACACTTGGGCATACAATGACAAGAATTCAGAATATATTTGTTGCAATGTGCAGGGTCTTTGAATTATTCGATTATGTACCGATAATTAAAGATTCCGATAATCCGATTGAATTTCCGAAACTCAAAAACAGTATATCATTTGAACACGTATCGTTTGAATACGTAAGTGATAATCCCGTATTAAATAATATTAATTTAACGGTTAATGCAGGCGAAACAATAGCTATAGTCGGCAATTCTGGAGGCGGAAAATCGACTCTGGTTAATCTCATACCTCGTTTTTACGATGTAAATTCGGGAGCAATAAAAATAGACGGCGAAAACATTAAAAATTTCAGGCTTAAAGATTTAAGAGATAATATATCGTTTGTATTTCAGGATAATTTTCTTTTTACGGGTACAATCAGGGATAATATAATGCTTGCAAAACCGAATGCAAGTGAATACGAATTAAACAGGGTTATACAAGCATCTCATTTAACGGATGTAATAGCTTCTCTGCCCGATGGCCTGGATA
>CANQLK010000132.1 GCA_947624665.1 Candidatus Gastranaerophilales bacterium | reverse complement strand
CTGGAGGTATAAAAAAAAGTCCCTTAAAAAGGGACTTTTTTATGTTTAAAAATATTATATTATTAAACAGCAGCAGTGGTCATAGCACCTTTAACAATTTGCGCGAAGCTGTCAGCCGTTAAGCTTGCACCGCCAACCAGTGCACCATCTATATCCGATTGAGCCATTTGTTCTTTAATTGTAGCAGGTTTAACGCTTCCGCCGTATAAAATTCTTATGGAATTTGCTGTATCAGTATCATACAAACCTTTAACTACGTTTCTAATCATTGCGATAACTCTGTTAGCTTCAACGGAATCACAAGTTTTGCCTGTTCCTATAGCCCAAATGGGTTCATAAGCAATAATAGATTTAGAAACTTCTTCACTTGTTAAATCTCTTAAAGCTTTAGTAATTTGAGAAGCTATATGATAATCGGTAACACCTGCTTCTCTTTGGTTAAGAGATTCGCCGCAGCATATAATAGGAATTAAACCGTTAGAAAGAATGGCTTTAGCTTTTTTGTTAACCATTTCATCAGTTTCACCAAAGTATTCTCTTCTTTCGCTGTGACCGATAATAATATATTCACATCCTGCATCTTTAAGCATTCCCACCGAACATTCACCGGTAAAAGCACCTTTAGTTTCAAAGTAGCAATTTTGAGCAGCCAGTCTTACTTTTCCGCATCCGCAATCTTTTAATGCTTTATTAGCTGCATATAAAGATGTAAATGTAGGTGCTATAATAACTTCGGGGAGTAAAGACTTCTCCTCTGATTTTAATTCAGCCATAATACCGTTTGTCAAATCAGCAGCTTCCTGCTGTAAATTGTGCATTTTCCAGTTTCCGGCTATTACAGGTCTTCTTGACATAATTCTACCTTCTTTCTTTACTGTATTTACATATTGATATTATTTTAAACAAAAATTTTATTCAAGATTAATGGATATAACTGCCCTTTTCTAAAACTAATTTAGCGTGGGGGTTTATAAAAAACGGTATACCATAGGAACTACAATATTCTTTTGCGAACTCAACCACATCATAATAATTTTCAGGCACTTCAAACCTGCTTCCCGTTGGTGACATTAATGTATCATTATAGTTTAAATCTATTATTATATTCGCTTTTTTATCTATTCCTTTTACGAGTGTCAAAAACTTGCTCATTTCTTCTCTATTGTCATTAATTCCCTTTAATAATATGTATTTTAAGTGAAATACAATGTTTGATTTTGAACGAAGGCATTTCAAGTTATTAACAACCTCATTAAATGCATCAACATTTTTAATTTTTTGAAAAGTTTCTCTGCAACCCGAATCCAATGAAACACTTATTATATTCGACCAATCTAAATCTTCAATTTGCGGAAGATATTTAATAAAATTAGTATGGATCATAAACTTATTGCAATTATGTGACCTAAAGTCATGAAATAAATCATTAAACTCACTCAAAAGAGAAATATTACCTCCCAGAAATTCTACACTCAGATTATGTTCATCTATCATATTTAGTTCATATAACTTTTTGATTATAGGCAAAATTTGATAATTTTTAACTGCATCAGGAAATAATTTATTTTGAGAACAATATACGCAATCGCATTCACATTGTTTAAAATGACCAATAATTATGTAAGATACAAGGTTTTTTTGATTAGAATTAAATAATGAATGAATTTTATCGGAAAAGGTTTTTTCCTTATATTCAACACACCCTTTGCACTGTTGAGGTATAATTCCTGATTTTAATTTAGAAATAAATTCTTGTCTTGATTTTACGACTAAATCATTATTGAATTTAGAAAAGTCCTGAATTTTTAGTCCTGCCCCTTCTGCACAGCTGCAGCAAAATTTGACTCCGTCGGGAAGAAAATGTATTGTTTTTTCCAATTTTTCACAATAATAAGACTTACCCATGTTTTCACCTCTGATTTATCCCGATTATACCATAATAAAATTATAAGTATGGTTAAATATTTTGAGTTATAATCGAATTTGGAGGACTAAAGATGTATAACCCAAAATCAACAAAAGCGGAAGAATTTATTAATCACAGCGAAATATTGGAAACTATAAAATATTCACAAGAAAATAAAAATAACACGGAATTATTAAATAGAATAATAGAAAAAGCGAAGCAGGAAAAAGGTTTAACACATAGAGAAGCTTCCGTTCTGCTCCAATGCGAAGATAAAACAATCAATGAAGAAATATACAAGCTTGCAAAAAAAATAAAAGAAAATTATTACGGAAACAGAATAGTATTGTTTGCACCATTATATTTATCAAATTATTGCGTAAACGGATGTGTATACTGTCCTTACCACTCGCAAAACAAGCATATGCCGAGAAAGAAAATGAGTCAGGAAGAAATAAAAAAGGAAGTTATCGCATTGCAGGATATGGGACACAAAAGACTTGCAATAGAGCTAGGAGAAGACCCAATTAATAATCCCATTGAATACGTTTTGGACTCCATAAAAACGATATATTCGATAAAACATAAAAACGGAGCAATAAGACGTGTTAATGTAAATATAGCAGCTACAACAGTCGAGAATTACAAAAAATTACACGAAGCCAAAATAGGAACTTATATACTGTTTCAAGAAACATATAATAAAGAAAGTTATGAAAAACTTCACCCTACAGGGCCTAAACATAATTACAATTACCATACGGAAGCAATGGATAGAGCAATGCAGGGCGGAATCGACGATGTCGGCTTGGGAGTATTGTTCGGACTGGAAACATACAAATATGAATTTCCTGCGTTAATTATGCACGCAGAACATTTAGAAGCCTTATACGGAGTAGGGCCTCATACAATAAGCCTGCCAAGAATACGTAAAGCGGATGATATTAACCCCGATAATTTCTCAAATGCGCTTGATGATGAAACATTTAAAAAAATTACCGCAATTTTAAGAATAACAGTACCCTATACAGGCATGATTATTTCAACGAGAGAAAGCAAAGAATGCAGAAAAGAACTACTTGAACTGGGTATCTCGCAAATTTCGGGCGGTTCAAAAACGAGTGTAGGTGGATACTGCAAAGATGACAATAATTCTGAAGAAGATTCCAGCCAGTTTGAAGTATGTGACAACAGAACACTTGATGAAGTAGTAAATTGGCTAATGGAATTAAACTACATCCCGAGTTTTTGTACAGCCTGCTATGGAAGCGGAAGAACGGGTGAAAGATTTATGCAGGTATGTAAAAATGAGCAAATTCATAATTTTTGCACCCCAAATGCCATAATGACACTTCAAGAATATCTTTGTGACTACGCTTCAACCTCTACAAAAGAAATCGGTCATAAACTGCTGCAAAACGAAATTGATTTAATTAAGGATGAAAATATTAAAAATATTGTTATTGAAAATCTTGAAAAAATAAAAAAAGGAGATAGAGATTTCAAATTCTAGTTTTTTTGCCTGATTGAAATATATATAATTTACTAATAAAATGAAATAAAAGACAAAATTGGAGTAAAAATGAGCGAGGGAAAAATTATAGTAACGATTTCAGGTAAAGACGGAATCGGGATTGTTGCGGAAATAGCGACGGTACTTGCAAAATATCAGGTAAATATAGAAGATATCAGGCAAACTATTATGCAGGGATGTTTTATGATGTTTTTGCTTGCAGATATAAGCAAGTCAAAATATTCCTTTAAAGAGATAAAAGAAGCGGTAACAGCTTCTTGTGAAAAACTCGGAATGGAAATTTGGATACAAAAAAAAGAAATCTTTGATAAAATGCACACAATTTAAGGGTAACTAAATGTCATTTTTTAACGAAAAATCAATACTTGAAACAATTAATATGATAAAGGTTCATAATTTAGACATCAGAACCGTTACATTGTCGATGAGCCTGAGAGATTGCTGCGGTGACGACATAAAAGAAGTCGGGGACAAAATTTATAACAAAATATTAAAATATGCAAAAAATTTATGCTCCTACGCAGAAGAAATAGAAGATGAATATTCAATTCCCATAATAAATAAAAGGATTGCAGTAACGCCAATATCAATAGTGGGGGAGTCTTGCAAAAATCCTGATTATGTATATTTGGCAAAAATATTGGATGAAGCTGCAAAAGAAGTAAAAGTTAATTTTATAGGCGGATTTTCCGCACTTGTTGAAAAGGGTTGTACAAAAGGCGATACAATGCTTATAGAAAGCATTCCCGAAGTATTAAGCACAACACAAAGAGTATGTTCTTCAATAAATCTCGCTTCAACAAAAGCAGGCATTAATATGGACGCCGTAAAGAAAATGGGTAGCATAATTAAAGAAACCGCAAACAAAACAAAAGAAGCGGACGGAATAGGTGCAGCAAAGCTTGTGTGCTTCTGCAATGTACCGGGGGATAATCCATTTATGGCAGGCGCTTTCCATGGATACGGCGAACCCGAGTTCGCACTAAATATCGGTGTATCGGGGCCGGGGGTCGTAAGAGCGGCAGTGGAAAATCTGCCAAAGAATGCGGATTTTGGTGAACTTGCCAACAAAATAAAACAAATAGCTTTTAAAATAACTTCCACTGGGGAACTCGTCGGAAGAAGAATGGCTGAAAAAATGAATATTCCGTTTGGAATAATAGATTTATCATTGGCTCCGACTCCTGCCATAGGCGATTCTGTCGCAGGAATATTTCAGGCTATGGGGCTTGAACACGCAGGAGCGCACGGTACAACTGCGGCACTGGCTATGCTTAATGATGCGGTCAAAAAAGGCGGAATTATGGCAAGCTCTTATGTCGGCGGTCTATCAGGTGCATTCATCCCTGTCAGCGAAGATGCGGGCATGATTGAAGCGGCAAAAAAAGGTGTTTTGACTTTTGATAAACTTGAAGCTATGACTTGCGTGTGTTCCGTAGGTCTTGATATGATAGCAATTCCGGGTAACACGCCCGCTTCAACAATTTCAGGAATAATAGCGGATGAAATGGCAATCGGAATGATTAATAAAAAGACTACTGCCGTGAGAGTTATTCCGGCGGCAGGGAAAAAAGCAGGTGAATATATTTCCTATGGAGGACTATTGGGGAAAGCTCCGGTTAT
>CANQLK010000131.1 GCA_947624665.1 Candidatus Gastranaerophilales bacterium | reverse complement strand
GACAAAGTTTTCTTACCAATCTTTGTGCAATTATTCCGACTAATGTTGATGACACGAGATAATCTCTCGCACCCATATCTATCATTCTTGTAATAGTTGAAGCTGCCGAGTTCGTATGCAGGGTTGACAATACCAAGTGACCTGTCAATGCCGCAGATATTGCAGTTTCCAACGTTTCAATATCACGAATTTCACCTACGAGTATTACATCAGGGTCCTGTCTTAATATCGCACGCATACAAGAAGCAAATGTTATTCCCGCCTTTGCATTAATTTGCGATTGGTTTATACCGTCTATTCTAATTTCTATAGGATCCTCAATTGTCGTTATATTTATCTTTTCATCATTTATTGCTTTTAATAAAGTATATAATG
Source organism: Candidatus Gastranaerophilales bacterium (assembly GCA_947624665.1). Lineage (GTDB taxonomy): Bacteria > Cyanobacteriota > Vampirovibrionia > Gastranaerophilales > Gastranaerophilaceae > Avigastranaerophilus. The sequence goes on along the minus strand of CANQLK010000131.1, from coordinate 4,709 downwards.
TTGTTGTTTTACCTGAACCTGTAGGACCTGTCGCCAATATAATACCGTTTGGAGCACTTTCCATCTTTTTTATCAAGTCGGTATCTTCTTTGGAGGCACCTACTATATTCATTTCCTCTTTTTGCGAAGATAATGATACAGCAGGAGCAAGAATTCTTATTACCATCTTTTCTGCATCACCGACAGGCAACGTATTTATACGGAAATCAAAATCCTTTTCTTTATATGTTATTGAAAAAGAACCGTCTTGAGGTCTTCTATGCTCTGCAATATTCATCTTTGATATTACTTTTAAACGGGTCAATATTGCCAATTCTGACTTTTCGGGTAATGCCAATGCCTTTCTCAATATACCGTCTTTTCTGTATCTTACAATGTATCCGTCAAGTCTTGGTTCTATATGGATATCACTTGCACCCATATCTATTCCGTCAGATATCATTTTATTTACAAATCTGACTACTATATTTGTATCTTCTTTTAATTCTTTTTGTGCTTGCTCAAATAAAGTTTCTTCTCTTTCAAACGAATGAGATTGACGCTCCATTTGCCTTACTATTTTATTGGTTGATTTGACATTTTCGTTAAAATATCTCTGTATACACATTGAAAATTCATAATGTGTAATTACCAATATTTTCGGCTTTATCCCCGTATATGCAATTATATTTGCTATGGCTTGTTTATCATTAGGGTTAACCATACCTACAATCAATGATCTGTCATCACTGCTTAACGGAAGAACTTTGTACATTTTTATAAAGTCATCGGGCAATGCAGACAATACTTCAGAAGATATATCCAGCTGAGAAGAATCTACAACATCAAATCCTAATTGAGCCTTCAATACCATCTTTAACTGATCAAGAGTAATAATGTTCTGGCGGACAAGAATTGTTCCCAGTGGCACACGTTCTTTTTTAGAAACGATTAACGCATTAAATACCTGATCTTCAGTCGCTAACCCCATATCTACTACTACTTCTCCTATTTTCTTGGACAAGTATTTTGTAGTATTTATTTCTCCTGTCGGACTTTCGGAAGAAGAATCAGACATTTCATCCGATTCTATATCATCTTCACTCTCATCCGTATCGTATTTTAATTGAACTTCATTATTTTGAGTTAAGTAAATATTTTCAGCTTCCTCCAAGTTAGGAGTGAACTTTGAAACAATTGAAGCAATTAATTCATCAAAATCAATTTTATCTACTTTAGCAAATTTTAAGTTCTCTGTACCCTTGCAATCTTTTATAGCATGTTTTACCGTTTCAGCTTTGCTTTCTGAGGTAATTACCACATATATGAATCCGCCTGATTCACATATTGGAATATAAAGATTACTTTGCATGTCGACTATATCGAAATCAGATATTAAATCAAAATCTAATCTTGACTTTAATTTATCTATATTTGAAGTTGTTGTCATTATTAATCATACCTTATAGTTCAGCCACATCTTCCGTGTCTTTAATAATTCTCGGAGTTATCATAAATAACAATTCTTCTTTTTTATTCTCTTTTGTTTGACCTCTAAAGAAGAATCCCAATATTGGAATATCACCCAAAATCGGTATTTTACTTACTTCAGTACTTTCGGTGTTTTGAATCATACCACCTAACAGTAAAGTTTCTTCATCTTTAATTCTTATTGCTTTCATGTCTAAATTATGTCTTTGCAAAAGTGTAGCAGCAATATATGTTTGATTGTACATTGTATCATATATCGGTCTTAATTCAGAAGCATAATCAGGCTTTATATCTAAAGAAACATAGCCATCAGGACTTATAAACGGTAATACTTCAACCTTTATACCGTTATCTTTACCGATTTCGTATGTTTTCTGAATAGAAGCAGCACCGCCGCCACCGCTTGCATAGTTATCCAAAATTTGAACCGTTGTTGATTCTATGTAATCCTGAGTCAAGTCAATTGTAGATTTTTTACCGTTTGTTATTACAATTTTAGGATTTGCAAGCATTCTTGCTTTTTTATTTGAAATCAAATATGAAATTGTTTGAGTTAAAGTATTATGGTCATGACTTTTGTTCATACCTCTCCAGTTATATGGCCCTGAAACCAAACCCGCGGTGCTGTCAAAACGCAAATTTAAATGATGGCCTTTAAACAACCACTGGTTTTGGAAATCTTTTGAACCTTCTTCAGACAATGCTATAATGGATATTTCCAAATATGCCTGAGGTTGTTTTCGGTCATTTTCCAATATAAAATCATTAACCAATTGTATTTGTTGTTCACTTCCGCCAACCATTGTTAATGTACCCAAATCAGGTTGTACATACAATGTCATCGTCGGTTTTGATTGATATGAATTCAAGTTTCCGGTCGTTACACCACTTGTGTAAACACAAGCAACAGTTCCGCCGCCTATTGCACCCGGAGATGATTCTTCAACACCGGATTTTGATTTAATTGAGGCATTTAATTTTGATACATAACTGCCGGTACCTGCTTGACCGCTGACAGAGCCTTCGAACGGCAGCTGGAATAATGTTTCACATATCATTTTTGCCATTTCAAACGGTGTTGTATGATTTACTCTGTATGTAGTCATTACGGGTTTTTTATCAAATCTGTCCAATATTTTCTTTGCCATTTGATAATCGTTTTCGGTACCGAATATCATAAGTTCATTTCTGTCTGCGTTTGTTGTTACTATAGGACCGTATGATAAACCCGGAGTATTCATTCCGAATATATTAGTATTCAAGAAATGAGCAACATAAGCTGCATCAGCATATTTTACAGGTAATATCATTACGCTGTCTTTTGTTAAATTTACTTTTTCGGCATCGGAAACCGAAACAACCAACATTGTTTTATCTTTTATTACATAAGTTAAATTAGTCATTTTCATGACCAATTTAAATGCATCTTCCAATCTTACATCAACCAAGTCCAAGGTTACCGAGCCTTTTGCGGATTCGTGAAAGACTATATTTAATCCTGCTTTATCCGCAAACATTCTTAATACTTGTTGAACATCAGTATCTCTCAAACTTAAACTTATTAACTGACCGTTATCATTAAAATTAACATTTCCGGTAAGATTGATTTTATTAGGTACGCTATAATCAGTTCTTACCGTAGGCTGCCCCATATCATAAACAAGAGGAGCCGACGTTGCCGTATTTGCTGCAAGCACAGACACACATCCCGTTACCAATAAAAGCTTTGTTATACTTTTGAACTTTCTTTCCATAATATATGATCCTACTCCTCTATTTAATTTTTGTTTTTATATCTGCCCGCAAATTTATTTTCCAAATTTACGACTGCCGGCTTAAAATCTATGTCACCTTTTGTAAACAACTCACCAACCGAGGCAACATAACTGTTATTTTTATAACTTATTTGAACTTTATCCTTTGTTATGTTAACAATTTTAAATCCGGAAATTACATCACCGACTTTAACGAATTGATCCGAACCATTTATGTTAACAATAGCCGAAGGACTGCTTTTATCATAAAGAATACCCGATATTTCAGTCTGAAGAAGTTTTGTTAAATGTTCATCTTTAACTGCAGTAACAGGCGGTTCTATTATTTCAAATTGAGTATCGTTTATTGTTTCATAAGGCACTTCAGAGCTGCCGCCTACATTAACGGGAGGTTTAAAAGGATTTGACCTCGAAGCTTTATTATATACAACCATGATTGAATCATTTTCCTGAGCAGGTTGTTCGGCAAACAAATCACTTTCATTTATTCCTTCACCGGGTTGCGCTTCCGTAACCGTTGCAACTTGTTGATTATCTCCTTCACCAGTTGTTACGTTTATTTCATTTCCCGAATCATTAAAATCAACACTCATCATGTTGTTATCGCCGCTGCCTGACTCACCAAAAAACGCATCTGCATCATTTGTTTCAGGTTTAACATTATTTTCGGCATTATCATTTAATTTTTCTTGTTTATTTACGACTTTGTTTGCGGTATTGTTTTCGCCTTTATTTGTCAATTTTGGTATAGCTATAAACAAACCGACCAAGAGAAGTACAATAATGAGTATTAACAAAGGAAGATTATTCTTCTTTTTCTTTGGTGATAAATCATCATCCTCTTCATCTTCCGATTCATCTTCATATTCGCTGTATTCATCATCGGTATCGGATACTTCGTCGTCATCATAAGAATCATCTGTCAATGTATCGGTATCATCATCCGAAACCATATCATCGTACTGCGATTCATCTTCCCATTGATTGTTGTTATTATCTACCATATCTCTCACTTTTTATTCCAATAAATTTCTTTTTATATTGTACACTTATTTATGTAAATGGGCAAATCAAATCTTTATTAATCAATTTTTTAGCACCGATAAGTCTTTATTAACAGTCTACGCTGTTTTATTCGGATTTGCTTCAATCATTTACATGAATTTTTGTAAATCTTCTTAACAAATTTATAACACAAAAACATAAAAATGTCCGAATAAATTTTCATGGGGCATAAAAGAAAGTTACAAAGCAGGTTTATGGGGGCAATGGTGAACGGCAGGGCTTTGCCCGAAGTGAACCGCTTGCCCGAAAGACAGCAAAATTTAAGACAGCGAATTTTGCGCAAGGGTGAAGTGAGCATCTGCGAACAAACCCGAGTTTATGAGGGCAATGGTGAACGGCAGGGCTTTGCCCGAAGTGAACCGCTTGCCCGAAAGACAGCAAAATTTAAGACAGCGAATT
>CANQLK010000130.1 GCA_947624665.1 Candidatus Gastranaerophilales bacterium | reverse complement strand
TTTTTTTCTGTTGCAATAATTTCTTCTATTGTATTCAAAATTAAAGAAAGCATAAATTCTATGAATTTTGTGCTGTTTGCTTCGCTATCACTTGTTCCGAGGACTTTATAATATTCTTTTTGATTTTCTTTGATTAAAGTTTCAACCGGCAACCATGCAAAAATTTCTTTCCATTCTTTTAAAATTACAGTCTGCCATAAACGCCCCATTCTGCCGTTCCCGTCTTGAAAAGGGTGGATAAATTCAAATTCATAATGGAAAACGCAGCTTTTTATAAGCGGATGAACATCGCTTGTTTTAAGCCATTCAAATAAATCTCCCATAAGCTCGGGAACCCTGTTAGCAGGCGGAGCCATATGCACAACCTTTTTGCCGTCAAATATGCCGACACCATCTGTTCTGTATTTGCCGTTTCTTTCAACTAAATCCTGCATCATAAGTTTGTGAGCTTTTAATAAATCTTTTTCGTTATATGGATTAAGTGATAAAAGCAAATCATAAGCCTGAATAGAATTTTTTACTTCTTTTATTTCATTCGGGTTGCCTAAAATGCGTTTACCGTCAATAATATCCGTTATTTGTTTAAGACTTAAACTGTTGTTTTCAATAGCTAAAGACGAATGAATGGTTTTAATTCTGTTTTCTTTTCGTAATTGAATATGATACGGACTGTTTTGCAGATAATTTACTTCTCCGATTTTTTCCGAAATATTGGAGATAAGTTCAATTATTTTTGAAGTGATTTCAAACGGTGGTGTGTACAACTTTATACATCCTTATGTTAGGAGTAACTCTTAACATCCTTATTTTACCATAAAAGGATATCTTTAATATAAAAGTATTTATTTATATATTTGTACAGTGTTATTGAAATAAAAAAATAAAATAATACTAATATTATGACATCATTGTTCGTATAAGTCAGCCTTTTATGTGAATATTCGTAAAATATGTTTGCACACTTTTACGAATACAAAATAAGGCAAATTTTAGTATTTCGTAAAAGTGTACTTTTGTGAATATATTTATTTCGATATTGAATTTAAATTTTGTGAAGTTACCAATTCTGTATATATTTCATATGCTACATTCTGGAAATAATCAATATAGTTACTCTGTTCACTTCGACTTAATATTGTTTTTATATTTTTACCATCGTCATCTGTTGTCATAGCCTTAAATATAATAACTTTTAAGTCTGTTTGTTTAAAACTAATATCTATTTCTAGCATTAATGGTAAATTCTTATGTTCTAATTTAAAACGCATGCTTTGAAAGAAAAATCCTTTTTGCATACAATCTTCTACAAAACTAACTTTTCTAAGTCCTGCTCCATTAAGAATTGCAGAACTAATACCTACTACTGTATTTGAGTCTAGAGGGTTTTCTTGATTGCCTATATCTTCTTCATTTTCCTCTAACTTTTTACTTAAAGATACACTTGTTATATCTCTAATAAACCATTCTTTATGTTTATAATTACCAAATTTGTCAAAGAAATTTACTTTATTATCAGCATTAAGGCTTTCTAATCGGATTCTTGATAATTTAAAACTAGATTGCGAATCTGGATTATTCATCATTTTATCGATAAAATTTACAAAATTTTTTGAATCAGACATACCTTCGTGTTTTATATTTACTTTAAATTTCTCTTTTATTGGTGATATAGAAATATCTAAATTAATTTCTTTATTTTCTAAAACTGACATTTTACCTTTAACAGATTTGCTATATGTATACCTTAGGTCAATACCACTGCTATCTTTTCTTTTATTTATATACGATATTTTATATGGTGTATTTGGTATATTTTTTTTGTTTATAAATTCGTTTGTCAACTCTTGAATATAATCATTATCATTAATATCTTCTTTTGGCTTAATTATAAGTAATGTAGATTTTAGATTATTTTGTTCAGTATCAATGTGGTCTACAATAATAGTTGTAAATTCAAAACCCCAAAAAAATCTATAAGTCATTTTGGCTAAATCTGTAGAAGAAGTACAAACTGGCAAAATTCCTCTTTTCCGTAACAACAATTTTATATTTGTTGTATTTACAATTTTTTCTTCTACAATTTTTTTAAAATCTTTGCATGTTAAATAATTTTTTATTGTCATATATCACCTTTATAAACCATTATCCACAATAGATATTCGTGGATTTTTCATTGATTTGTATATAATTTTACCATCATTCTCTTTATTTAGATTATTTATATATGTAATATCTTCACTAGTTTCAGGATACCAATATACACATATTTTATAATCTTTGTTATGTGATGCAAGTTGCATTGTTTCTATCATACTTTCTATGTATGTAATAGCATCTTTATATATTTTATCAAAACAAAATATACTTTTTATTTCACAATTAATCGTGACATTACCAGTTTTAATATCTTCTGAATGTTGAGTTATAATAAAATCAGAAAATAATAATTCAGGAATGAGACAATTAATTTTTTCCCACTTTGAATCAATAGAAGGATATACAAAACCAAAATCTTTAATATTATTATTTTTAATTTCTTCTAATTTATCAATTAATGAATACCATTTTTCAATCAATAATGTATCAGCCAATAATAACATTGTAGAAATTTTCTTTCTTGGTACTGTAATTTGTGATAAATTTTGTATTGCTCTTTCTTTATCATATTCATTATCTGTTGAATTAAATAGCAACAATCCTGTTTTCAATGTGCAATCGTCTATATATCCATTAATAACTTCAGAACAAGATGCACACTCGATAGTATTTAACAATTCTTCTACCCATAGATTTAATTTTGAAGGAATAAAATCTTCCCATTTATGATTTTTACATTCTACTATAATTACTTCATTACGATTATTAAAAGGATTTGAATATTTAAATAATAAATCAATACCATGAGTTTGTTTTTCGTTATTTTTACTATTTTTATGATTTTTATCATTGCATTTAATTTCAAGTTGTTGGGCTAATAATTCCCAACCGAAATTTTTAAATAATTTTTCGCTAAAATCCTCTAGTTTATTACCTATTTTTTTATTATCTTCACCCATTAATACTCCTTACTATAAAAATAGTTTTTTTAAAAAATCTAATTGTTCATCATCCATATCATCATAGGCTTTATAAAGAATAATATTTCCACATTGATTTAATGTCATAGTCAAAAAAGTATCTTCAATATAATATTGAATAGTAATTTTTTCAATTTGGTCTTTGTACTTTTTTAAAATCCCAAATGAATCCCCATATGAATACAAATCAGTGTAGAATTTACCAATCAAATCCTCTAATAATGCAATGTCATTCAAACATATTTTTGTAATTTTCATGTTCTTTTTATTAATTTTTGACAATATGTCATTTATATGAATTTTTATAGTAGATAATGCCATTTTTTTAATAATACTTGTAATTATGAATATTAACCTATTGACATTATTCTTATTTGACCACACAAGAATTTTGTTATTTGTTATTTCAAAAGGAATAGTATTCACCTTGGGTATTATTTGGCTTTCAAATTCTCTAGTTTCTATATTATATATTTGTTGTTCTACATTTTGGACATAGATATATTTACCAGAAAGTTCATTATTACTTATTAAATTCAATATAAAATAATTTTCATTGCTTTCTTCGTAATGATTTAATTTATTATATATTTCAGATGCGGTTATATTTTTATCTTCGATATTTAAAATATTTAAACTTGTTGTAGCCATACTCCATATCCTTTGATGTCATGTTACTACAAATATATTTTTTGTATTCCAAGATAAATATTTATTAACTTTATGGGTCATGGTGTAAAACTTGTAAAATATGTAAAATCCGTAAACATCGTAGAATATGTAAAATATATGAAATAAATAAAAATATGAAAAATTTTTATGGCGCATTATGGGTCATGAGTATCTTTTTATTCAGATTTTTAATTGAATATTTCGTAGTTTTTCCTTCTCCAACTTTGTGTAAAATACCTAATTTAAGCATTAAAGCTAAATCTCTCTTGCTTGTTTCTCTTGTTGCTCCTGTGATAATTTGATATTCGCTATTTGTAATTGTTTCCATTTCCTTAATTGATTGCAATGCTTTATTTTGTCTTTCATTTAATTTTTCAAATTCTTTTTTAAATTTAACCGAAAAACCGCCACATTCCTCTATAAATTCATGTTCAGGAATAATATTATTTCTGCAAGTATTTATAATTCTGTCAATACCCGAGCCAAATTTTTCTATTAAACCAGCTCTATAAAAAATACTAGCAATTAATGGATTTCTTGTTTTTGAAGGATGAAAAGTTTTAAGGCTTTCTATAATTAAATCTTCGATAAGTTCTCCTGGATTGTAAAACCACAACCAATCTTTAAATACTTTTATTTGAATTGGTGAAGTTTTATCAAAATAATCTCTATGAACTATTGAGTTTAACAGGGTTTCACGAATTGCACTTAACGGATAATCCCAAAACTCTTGCCTTTCTGAAGTTTTACCGGTTATTGAATATTTTACATTTATAGCAAATTTAATAGCTTCTTCTGCTTTTGTAACTTGTTCAAACAAATTCCCCGTCAATAAGCTTATCAGAAATAATTGTAGTCGCATCGTTTCCTTTAAAAGCTCCGACTCTTATATTGGCATTAATAAAGTACTTTTGAGGATTTTTACCAAATAATAAAATTCCTGCATTTGTAATTTTATCATCAATAATTAATCCCAATTTTTCTAATATTAATTCTATAGTTTCGTTATCCGGTATTGAAGGTAATCTTCCTGTTGAAATGCCATATTTTACAAATTCTCTAATAGTATTTTCATCTATATCTTCTGTAGTAAAGCTACCTGTTTGTGATTCCCAATATTGTTTTTAAGTCCTAAAGTTCTATAACCATTATGGAGTATGCCGATAACATGTGCATATCCAGCATCCATAACAATTTGACAATTCTGTTTTATTTCATTAATCCATTTTTCTTTGCCAATATCTTCGTTACTATTTTTCGTTTCAAGAATAATTGCTATAGCCCCTTTATCTTTAGGTAAATACCCCCCATCAGGTTTTTTGTCTTTACCTCTTCCCTTTATACCTAATTGATTAAAAGTTGTTAATTGCCCAACACCG
>CANQLK010000129.1 GCA_947624665.1 Candidatus Gastranaerophilales bacterium | reverse complement strand
GAATAGCCGAGGCTGTTCAAACAGGTTCGGTTAGTGCATTGGAAGCTGTAGGATTTTCAAAGAAATCAGCGGGTGTAATTTCGTGGTTAATGGAAGGCGGAACGGATATGGGATTATCCGTATTGTCTGATGTTATGATTAACGGGGATATGAATTTGCAAGGAAATTCTTTGCAGGTATTGATGGGAATAATGTCCGGAGTAGCGAGTGCGAAAGTAAGAAGTTATTCTGTTAAAGTTGCATCTGCGGACAGTGCGGTAAAAAGTTTAGAAACAGAATTGTCAACACGATATGAAGGCGATGAGTTCAACAGGGAATTATTGAAGCGGGCAGGCTTTTCCGAAATGGAGGTTGATGGAATAATATCAAAATATGGCACTGATGTAGAGAATATACACATACAGGCAGTAAAAAAGTATATGCAATCCGGATGTAGAGAGCTATTAACTGCTTATGGTATAGATACGAGTGTGTTAACTTCAGATGAAATAATAAATAAGGGCAGAGCTCTTGAAAGTTTGACAAAGAATATACAAGATATAACTCAAGATACAGAGGGAACTTGTGCAATAGTAGCCGAATTAAAAGGAATGATAAATAAACCGGAAATATTATCAAAATTATTAGACAGATTTAGCTATGATGAGCAAAGCGGCAAATGGAGCTGTGAAGAACTTGGTATAAAAGGAATAGAAACAAAAAGTAATGAAAATATCCTTTTAAAAATTTATGAATCTTATAAGGAAGCGAACCCCTATTCTTACGGGGATTTTGCCACAAAAGTATTAAATAATTTATTACCGGGCGGAGAAGATGTAATAGTTAAACTTACGGCGGATAATATTGAAAGTTTAAGATTATATGTTCAGGATGAATCATCAATATTGACATTTAATACGGGCAAAAAGGTTGAAGGTATTGATTTAGAACCCAATCATTCATATACCGTATTGGGTTTTGATGAAGATGGAAATATAACCGTTCAAGATCCTAAGACAAACAAAATTATAACTGCGGATAAAAAACAATATGAGAAATTAGATGCACAAATAGAGGGGAAAACATATACTTATCCTTCTTATACGGACGGAAGTAAAAGCAGATTGGTTGCAGGTTCTTATGAAACCGCTGCCCAGACAATGCAAAGGATACGACAGGATACAAATAATGCTTTTTTACAAATAAATGAAAAATATCAAATTCAAATCGGGGAAAGAAAATTATTCTTAACCGAGGCAGAAAAAAATGCTTATTATACAGAGTTAAATGGAATAGGCAATAAGCCTATAAACCCTGAACACGCATCTCAGCTGGTAATGAGTGATATAATGTTACCCGAAGCACTTGCAGTATTGTGTGAAACAGATATAAGTAATTGCAAAACACAAGAAGAAGTGTTTACGAAATTGGTAGATTTATATATAGAACATCCCGAAAAATTTCAAGTATTGGGTATTGATGAAAGTTATACAGATGCATATTTATCACGGAATTTTGATGAGATATTGATTTCGCAAGAAATCGGCGGTGAAAATATGGGCGGCGACAAAATAGTACATGAAATATGCACAGCTATTGAGCGCAGACTTGAAAATGATTTAAATTTTTCGCAAAAATGGAGCCAATATTGTTCTCAATCGGAAGTATATAAAAAATATTCGGCATTGGTAAATATTTATGACGAAGAACTAAAGGCGGTTTTAGGTGAAAATTATAATATGATTGAAAGTGCCAATCATTTAATATTCAGAGTATTGCAAAGAGATTCCGTTATTGATTTATCTTCATTCAAAGACCAATCATTACTGGATATAAAATCATCGAATGATGAAGAAATAAAGACTTTTATAGACAAATTGTCAGAAGTTATAAACCAAATTAATTCTGGTGAATTAAAGATAAAATATGATAAATCGGATTTAGGATTTATAGATTTTATGGAAGGTGAGCTTCTTGTGTATAAGACGGCCGATGGAAGCTTTAAAATAGGTACATACGAATACAAATACAGCTCGGGACAAACTTGGAGTTCTAATGCTCCTTATTTGCCGCAAACATCATCTTGGTAAAGTTTGTTGTATTCTGAAACGGCTTCTTCTATATTTTTATCGAACTCTTCTTTATTAAGTGTTTTGGCGCATAAAGAAACTTTGTTTATTTTATCGGCCAAAACAAATTCATTTTTAAATAAAGTTTGATTTTCTTTTAATAAATTTTCAGGCAGTTTAGAGAGATAAAATTTTATTTTGTTTAATTTCGAAATATATAAATCGGCAAAAACCTCATGATTATAAGGATTTCTGTAATATTTATCCAACATTTCGGGTATGAAATCTACCGTACTGATTTCAAGTTTTTTTGATTTTTTTAGTTTGGAAATTTCGGATTGACTTTCCATTTTAGCTCCTGCGCTGTTATTTAATCGGTTAAACGTATCTTGATTCGGTCTTTTGCCAAAAGTTACATTATTATTGTATTTTTTTACTGAGGGCATGTCAAATCGATTATAATTTATGCCAATAATCATCATGATTTTCCTTATATTATTCTTATATTACCCGAATTAAATAATTTTTTCCACTAGATATAAAAATGAAAATAATAATATTTGCTTAAAAAATAAAGTTTGTTTATATTACTTCACATTAAGGCAACTGATTGAAAGAATATGATTTTTGAAATACGGGTTTGTTTAAAATGATTAATTAATAAATATTCTCGCAGAAAAAATTATGTTAAAATAGCAATTATGATAGAGAAAAAATACCTGATAGCCATAATAACGGTAATAATAATACTGTTTATAACAAAATCATTTTGGATTTCAACGGAAGCTTTTACCGACGAATATAATTTTTCGGTGTTTTCACATTTTTTGCAGCCGATAATTGATTCTGTTATTAAAATATTTCCAAAGATAAGTCAATTAAAAATATATATTAACTTTGAATTGTTAATAATTCTAACTGTAATTTCCTGTTTTGGAACCATGCTATTGTTAAATTATTTGTCCGATATCAGAACAAAAGAAAAGGCTTCAATCTCGGATATAATATTTTTGACTGTATTTTTTATATTACTTTTTATTCCTATGTCACACATAGATAATAGCAAATTTTCATTGAAGGAGAACAGACCGCTTGCGAAATTCAATCCTCTGATAATGAAAGGCAAAATTAATTATGAATTTACAAATGAGTTTGAAAGTTGGTTTAATGACAGGTTTTATTTAAGAAATTCATTGCTGCTTTTAGAGGCTAAGCTTTTAAAAAGAACTATATCGTGGATACCAGGCTGCGGTGTTGTATATCTGAATAAAAAAAATAATTATATATTTACCAATAATGATAATGATTTTGATTGTTGGCTTAAACCGGAAGATGAAGAATATGAACAATATTCGAAAACTTATGAAAAACTGAAAAATTATTGTGAAAAAAATAATATAAAATTATATATAATAGCGGTTCCGACAAAGGAAAAAGCATTAATCAAGTTTCAGGATAAAAGAATACAAACGTGGGAAAAGGAAACGGAAAGAGCATTTTACATAAAACAATATCTTGAAAAATATTATCCCGAAAGTAATATAATATATCCTTTGAAGGATATGAAAAATATAGAGGGCGCATATTACAAAACGGATCATCATTATACGGAATACGGTGCTTCTATAGTTGCAAACGTTTTATTTAATGAAATGCAGAAAGATAATATTTTTATAAAAAATCCGAATAACATTGAATATTTTTATGATAAAAAGCCTCATGAAACATTAAACGACAATAAATTTGACGGATATTTATATACCAGATTAAATCTTTCCGATGAAAAAATATTTGATGTAAAATATAAGTATTTTGATTTAAGTAAAACAAATATTCAAATAGCTATGAATACGAAAGCTATGAGAAGAGTATATATAAATCCCGAAGCACCAAATGATTGTAAAGTTTTTATAATAGGTGATTCATTTACACATTCAATGGGAAAATATTTAGCATATTATTTCAAGAAGGTTGTAGTAAGACGGGATAATATGCCTGATTATGAGTTATACGCAGACAGCCTGTTAAAAGATGTAGAGGTGGAAAAACCGTCCATATTGATATTTGTATATATAGCTCCGCAATTGGACAGATTTTTTAAAACATTCTATACGGGCGATGGGAGAAAAAAAGATGCTATTCAGCTCAATGACATTTATATTTATAGTTTTACCTATAATCCTTTTGTTATATCTGGTAACTAAGAAAGAGCTTCATAATTTAATATTGTTAACAGCCAGTATAATATTTTATGCTTGGGGAGAGCCAAAGTATCTGGCAATAATGCTTTTAACTATATTAATAAGCTGGTTCGGAGCAAAAGCAATAAATAAATTCCAAAATCATAAAAGATTAGCACTAACATTAACAATAATAGGTGATTTGGGATTTCTAATCTGGTTTAAATACTTTAATTTTATAATAGAAAATTGTAACAATATTTTTCATACGGACATAGAAGCATTAGATATAATAATGCCGATAGGGATATCATTTTATACATTTCAGGCATTATCTTATGTTATAGATGTGTACCGAGGAGAGTGCAAAGTTCAAAATAATATATACAAGTTGGCATTATATATTTGTTTGTTCCCTCAATTAATAGCAGGGCCTATAATCAAATATCACGATATAGAGGAGCAGATAAATTCGAGGGAGGTAAATTTTGATAAAGTAAGCTTGGGCGTAAAAAGATTTATAATAGGCTTATCAAAGAAAATGCTTATAGCAAATATTATAGGAGTGACAGCAGATAAAATTTTTATGCAGGAACCTCATACATTTACGCATTTTACGGCTTGGCTCGGAGCGATTGCATATACAATACAACTTTATTTTGATTTCTCGGGATATTCGGACATGGCAATAGGATTGGGATTGATTTTCGGATTTAAGTTTATGGAGAATTTTAATTATCCGTACATATCAAAATCAATAACCGAATTTTGGCACAGATGGCATATATCATTATCAACATGGTTTAAACGGTACATATATATAACACTTGGCGGAAACAAGCAAGGGATGTTAAAAACCGTAAGGAATTTAGGAATAGTCTTTTTACTTACGGGTATATGGCACGG
>CANQLK010000128.1 GCA_947624665.1 Candidatus Gastranaerophilales bacterium | reverse complement strand
GATTACGACATTACCGTCCGCATCAACCAATCTCATTCCAAGCCCCGTATAAGTATCAGGGTTTACTATTACATCATAGCTCAAAGGCACTTCTGATTTTTCACCGTTGATTAACACTGTAGCCTGCATTATTTTGTTATTCATAGCTTCGGTGTATCTCATTGCCGCTTCTTTTGTCTTGTCTGCAAGTGCTATTCTCTGTTGAGAAATTTGCTGTCCTTCATAAACAAGGTCATTATTCCTTGCCGTTAAACTTAAAAACCGTCCTTGTGATGCTGCCAATCCCATAGTTTTTTCTCCTGTATATTGTTGTATTAACTATGTCGGCATTATTTTCAATTTTCTTAAATATTTTAAACGTCTTTTGTAACATTTTGTTACAGATTTATCAGCCTATATCCCATCTTCCGCATGTACCGCCCCAACGTGCGATTATTTTATCGGTTTTATTGTTTAACTCGGCAGAAGTTATATCACCTTCAACGATTGTAATAATTTCGCAATTATTGGCACATCCGCCGCATTGATTTGTATATGAATTAAAACTTATTTCACCTACGGAAAATCCTTTAAACTTAGTAGGAATATTGTTAAATTGATGATTTTCCATAGCCAGAAGTGCTGCACCTATAGCACCCATTGTTTGATGATTTTCGGGGACAACGACTTTTGTATTCAAAGCTTCTTCAAATGCCTTAACCATGCCCGAATTAGTAGCAACTCCGCCCTGAAAAGCGACGGTAGAGAGGATTTCCTTACCCAATGCCAAATTGCTCAAATAGTTTCTGACAAGAGCCTGGCAAAGTCCGTACAATAAATCTTCAACGGGGTAGCCGAGCTGTTGTTTGTGTATTAAATCGCTTTCGGCGAATACACCGCATCTTCCCGCTATACGAGCCGGTGATTTTGATTTCAATGCAATATCTCCGAAATTTTGGATAGGTACATTTAATCTTGAAGCCTGCTGATCAAGGAAACTTCCCGTACCTGCTGCGCATACGGTATTCATGGCAAAATCTGTTACTATTCCGTCACGCAGAATTATAATTTTACTGTCCTGACCGCCTATTTCAAGTATAGTTTGCACATTAGGGATATATGTACTTGCTGCGACAGCGTGAGCGGTAATTTCATTTTTTATAACGTCTGCGCCAACAAGCGCTCCTGCCAAGTTTCGCCCCGACCCCGTCGTTCCGACTCCCAAAATATTATATTCATATTTTGCTTGTTCAATTAATTTATTCAATGAATTTTGAACTGCAACAACGGGTTTCCCCGACGTTCTTGTCATATATCCGTCTATAAATTTGCCGTTCTCATCTACTATTGCTGCTTTTGTCGTTACCGACCCTACGTCTATCCCTAAATATGAATTTAATGACATTAAATTTCTCTCTTTCTCTAATTATTTACATTTTACTAAAAACAAAAGTATTATTGTAAACATATATAAAAAATTGTAGAAAAAATAACAATTTTGAATTATTGTGAACCTTATATCAATCGGCAGCAGGAAGGTATTTTATGTTTAAATGAACAATATTTTTTCATATTATACTAAGTACAAAGATTATACGGATGAATATAAATTATGGCGTCAGAACTTAAATAAAGCAGAAAATAAAACTGACGTTAAGGCTTTTGATGAAAATAATATAAGAAAAAAAGCAAAAGCCATTACCGACCCTATATTGGTTTTAGATAATTACGAACGTGAAAAAGCAGAAGATTCCGAAACATTTTTTCAGACCTGTAATATAGAGTTAATGTCTTTAACAAGTCTGATTTGTACGCTTCCTATGGCTCTTGCCAAAATAGCTCCGATGTTTTCGGGCAAAATGTTCAAAAATAAACTATTGGACAAAACGGCTGTTTCTTTAGCTTTATATAAAAGAGCAAAAATTAATATTGCAGGAAAAAATATTCCCGTTCCCAAAATAGCAACAGTCGTATCTTCTGTTCTTGGCGGTCTTTTCTTTGCACACGGAATTAAAAAATCCATGACCTCTCAACTCGGTCTTATCAGAAAAGCAGGATTTGATGCCAGCCAAAATATAATTAATAACCCTAAACTCTTTGCCGTTCTTACCCCGGAACAAGAAAAAGAAGTTAATAATATTTTGGATTACGACGACAAGCATAAAGTAGAATTTGTTGATAAATTAAAAGATAAAGTAAATATTAGTTCCGCTTTCGCCTCCGTTAATGATTACAAGAAAAATCTTCCGTCTTATTTGAAAAAGAAAGAAGAATATTTTAACTCAGTTAATAATAATCGTCCGAAGCAGTTGAATTCTTTGCAGGAAAAAAATGCAAAAGAAGATGCTCTTCTGTTTAAAAATCTTTTAAAAAATGTGGAACACGATGTTCTTGACCCCTTAGAAACCGTTGAAAAGATTTCAAATGTTACTTATTCTGCTATGTTTACGGGTGGATTTCTTGAATATTTAATTTCCGATAAACTTGTTGACGTATTAAAAATACAAAATAAGCCGTTAAGAGCCGTTATGAAATTAGGAGTTCCTCTTTTGACGTATCTTTTGTTAAATAAAAACATATCAGATATAGAAAACAGAGCTATTTTAGCAGTAAAATACAAACATTTAAAACAATTTGAAGAAAATCCCCTTCAATACGCACAACCTGACAGAGATAAGAAAATGTCTCCGATTAAGTTCCTGAAATCTGTCTATAAAGATATGAAGAATTACGAAAAATTTGAACAAACCGAACTGCCAAAAATTAAAAACAAAATGCAGGCTAAAAAACAAATTAATCTGACAAAAGAACAGGAAAAACAAGCTGAACTGCTTCAAAAAAATACTTCTATGGTCTTAAATACCCAGCGTGAAAAACTCTTTGAACAATCCGTTGGGATTAAATCACTGTCTGAAACTATTTTAGGGCCGTTAGATATCATCGCAACCGCCGTTGGTGGTTTTATGGGAAATAAATTATCTAAAAAATGTTCAAATAAAAAACTTGCAGGCATGATGACAGGTATCGGAGCCGTAATAGCATTTATTCCTGCTGCTATTATTGAAACAAAACTGACTAAACAGCAGAAGCTTGCGGAAAAATCTTCCGTTATGCTTACCATTAAAGATTTGGATGACATTAAAAAGTTTGCAGATAACACAAATCCTGATTATTTCGACTCAAACACAATTATAAATAAAACTTCTTCCATATTTAAAGAATTTGAAAATATTTAATTATTCCGAGATATAAAGTTCTTCTATATTATGCAGAACACCGCCTAACGGAGTCGGATACAGATTTTTTATTCTGTTTCTTACTGCAGTCATTGTTAATTGAGAATACAAATAAATAACAGGTCTTTCATCATATATTATTTGCTGATATTTGTCATAAATAACTTTTCTTTTGGCGAAATCCAGCTCTAAAGCACCTTGCTCTATGATATCATCAAGCTCCTTTTCCCAATCAAGAAGATTATCTTCTTTATCATCCCGAAAACGCATATTAAATAAGTGAAGGTGACCTTTTGAATACCATACGTTTTTTCCGCTGTGAGGTTCTAAAGGACTGCCCGTTAAACCTATTAATACCATATCCCAAGCTGATGTTGTCATCAGTTTGCTTACAAGAGAATTAAATTCTATCGGTTTAAAATTAACCTTCATTCCGAGCTGTCTTAAATCTTCCTTAACCATAACACCGCAGGCTTCACGTTCAGTCTGCCCTGCGTTAGTATATAAATCAAATTCTACGATATTTCCTTCCTTATCGTGCAAAATACCTTTTTTATCAAGATAAAACCCCGATTTCGATAATAATTCTTTTGCATAATCCAAATTCTGCTCATGACCTGATGCCAATTTCTCGTTTAAAAATATTGAGGATAATGATTCTGCGGTAAATAAAGGCTGAGCCGCACCGTTGGCGATATTATATACCATTGCATTTCTATCAGTTGCATAATCTATTGCCGTTCTAAAGTTAATATCATTAAACCATTTCTGCTTCTTTGGCTCGACGTAATATTTGCCGTCTTTGTTTTTTCTTGTATTCAGATTAAATGCCAAAAACATTGTTCCCGTATTCGGCCCGAGATTGTATATTTTAAAATTATCCTTTTTCTCTTTTGATTTAAACCTTGATAAATCTTTGCCGCGAATGGAAATTACATCCAATTCTCCCGACTCAAACTTTAAAAGCTCGTTATTTAAATCACCGACAATTAATATTACATACTTATCAATATAAGGAAGGATGTTCTTATCATCATCTATCGCATAATAATTGGGATTTCGCTTCAAAACTACACGTTGGGCAGGAATGTATTCTTCAACTATAAACGGCCCTGATACCGCAATATTACTAAAATCGGCAGTTGTACCCAAGAACGAATCGAAATACCTGTTTCCTTTTTGTACCGCCTGCTTAAATATATGCTCAGGTGCAATCTGCGTGCCTACCATTCTTTGGAACGGTGCAAAAGGCTTTTTAATTTTAAATTCTACCGTATATTTATCAATTTTTTTTACTTTCGGATACTCTCCGTCTATTAATACCGAATCTCTCAAAGAAGTATTTCCCAAACCTGCAAGAATTATATCATTCCAAGTAAAAACAACGTCATCAGCAGTAATTTCAACACCGTCAGACCATTTTACTCCTCGCCTTAACTTTATAGTATAGGTTTTTAAATCGGGTGATACTATCATTTCTTTTGCAAGGTTTGGAATAACATCTCCGTTAATCGGGTCTGTCGTGAACAAAGAATCATACATTAAATCTCCGATTTGAGAAGAAGTTGCATCTTTTGATACCCAAGGATTAAATGTCTTAGGGCCTTCGCCGATTGTTGATATAACTATTTGTCCGCCGTATTTACCGACCTTTGAACGGGATAATTTATAATCAACTCCGTTATAATATATTGTTGAATGCGGTTTATATTCATTTTCCTGCTCTTTTTCGGAGGTTAAATTATTAGTTCTGTTTATTTGAACCTCTCCGCCTTTGTCTATCCTAAAGCATGAGCATAATATGACAGCCAAAAAAATTATTAAAATTATTATTTTCCAAAAATTTTTCATACATTTAGGTTATCACACTTTTAAAAAAATAAGAAATTAATCTAACGGCTTATTATATTTTATGAAAGTTT
>CANQLK010000127.1 GCA_947624665.1 Candidatus Gastranaerophilales bacterium | reverse complement strand
GTATCTTCCTTCACGAAGGTCAAATTGCTGAAATGAGAACGGGTGAAGGTAAAACCCTCGTAGCTACTCTTCCCGCATACTTAAATGCATTAACGGGTAAAGGTGTCCATATTGTTACTGTTAACGACTACCTCGCACAAAGGGACAGCGATTGGATGGGCAAAATTTTTAAATTCCTCGGTCTATCGGTTGGCGTTATTCTCTCTGGAATGAATGATTATGACAGTTTTGAAAAAAAGAAAAAAGCTTATGAGTGCGATATTACTTACGGCACAAATAACGAATTCGGCTTTGATTACTTAAGAGATAATATGGCTTCCGCAAAAGAGCAACGGGTTCAAAGACCATATAACTACGCAATAATAGATGAAGTCGATAGTATTTTGATTGATGAAGCAAGAACTCCGTTAATTATCAGCGGAAGGCTTGATAAATCAGCCGAATTGTACAGAACCATGGCTGCAGTCGCACCTCAGCTCGAAAAAGGCAAGCACTACGAAGTGGATGAAAAAAATAAAAACGTTATTTTAACTGAAGATGGTATTGATAAAGCTCAAGATATACTTGAAATAAAAGATTTGTTTGATATTAATAATCAGTATGCACATCATCTTTTACAAGCTTTAAAAGCTAAAGAACTATTCCATCTTAATACTGATTATGTTATTAAAAACGGCGAAGTAATCATAGTTGATGAATTTACGGGAAGATTAATGGACGGCAGACGTTGGTCTGACGGACTTCATCAGGCTGTTGAAGCAAAAGAAGGAGTTCAAATTCAAGATGAAACTCAAACCCTTGCAAGCATTACTTTCCAAAATCTATTCCGCTTATACCCAAAACTCGCAGGCATGACGGGTACTGCTATGACCGAAGAAGCCGAATTCGGTAAAATATATAATCTTGAAGTAACAAGAATACCCACAAACAAACAGGATATCAGGAAAGATTATCCCGATATAATTTATAAGACTGAAAAAATAAAATATGAAGCCGTCGTTGATGAAATAATTAAAATGCATAAAGAAGGCAGACCCGTTTTAGTAGGTACCATCAGTATTGATAAATCCGAATTGGTTTCCGATTTGTTGAAAAAAAGAGGAATTAAACATAATATACTGAATGCGAAACATCACGAAAAAGAAGCTTATATTATTGCTCAGGCAGGAAGATTTGGTGCCGTTACCATAGCTACAAATATGGCAGGAAGAGGAACCGATATTCTCCTTGGCGGTAATGCCGAATATATGGCTAAGGAAGAACTTGTTTCAAGAGGTATAAACGAAGAAAATACCCCGGATTATCAGCAAATTAAAAATCAGGTATTGGAAGAAAAAAGAAAATTAACCGAAGAAGAACACGCAAAAGTTGTAGCAGCAGGCGGACTTCACGTTATAGGTACGGAAAGACATGAGTCAAGACGTATTGATAACCAGCTTAGAGGTCGTGCCGCAAGACAAGGAGACCCGGGGTCTACCAGATTTTTCCTCTCGCTTGAAGACAGTCTGATGCGTATTTTTGGCGGTCAACAAATTATTTCTCTTATGAATTCTCTTAACGTTGATGAAAAAATGGCAATTGAAAATCCGATTATTACAAGACAAATTGAAAGCAATCAAAAGAAAGTCGAAACTTTCCACTTTGATGCCAGAAAAAGTGTGCTTGAATATGATGATGTTATGAATCTGCAACGTGAAAAATTCTATTTCCAACGAAATAAAGTTCTAGATGGAACCGACCTTCACGATGATATTCAATATATGATTGAACGTGAAGTTGACAGACTTCTTAAAACTTATATAGCTCCCGGAATGAACCCTGATGAATATATTTATGAAGATTTAGTTTCTCTTATAAAAGAAATACATTCGGAAATTCCTCAGTTATCTTTCTTGGAAGTTAAAGATATTCAAGGGTTAAAATACGAAAATGTATATGCAAAAGTCAGAGATTTTGCGCTTGAAGCATATAAAGAACACGAAACAAAGACTATTGATTTTTATAATTCAGTTGCAGAGCAGTATAATCTTTCCGAAGAACGGGAAAAACCCTTCACTGAAAATAATGTTATGAGAAATCTGGAAAAAGATATTCTTTTAAGAGTCGTAGATAACAGATGGATAGACCATCTGCACAATATTGATATGCTAAGGGACGGTATAGGACTTAGAGCTTACGGACAAAAAAACCCGCTTTTGGAATATAAAAAAGAAGCTTACGATATGTTTAACAATATGATGTATGATATTCAAAGCGAAACAGTTAAACACTTATTCAGAACAAAATTCGGAATACAAATAATTACTCCCGAACAGCTTTCATCACAAGGCGCATTACCCGATGAAACAATAATGATGGACGACAAAAGAGAAGAAAAATAAATATGTTAATAATTTACAATATAGTTCTGATTTTATTTGCAATAGTACTTCTGCCTGTAATTTTGCTTGCATTTATTATACAGCCGAAATTCAGAGCGGGATTTTGGACAAAGCTCGGATTTTATAAATTTGATACAAAAGGCAAAAAATCGGTTGTTTTCCATGCCGTAGCGGTCGGAGAAACAAATGCCATAAAAGAACTTGTTAAACAATACCGACTTAAACGCCCTGATGATGTTATTATTGTCACAACAACAACAAAAACGGGACAGGAAATAGCTAAAAAAGTATTTAAAGATATTGCAAACGACGTAACATATTATCCTTACGATTTCTTTTTCAGCGTTTTATCCTTTATAAATACGTATAAACCAGAAAAAGTTATAATTGCAGAAACGGAAATCTGGCCGTGTTTTGTAACGTTGGCAAAGCTTTTCGGAATAAAAGTATATACAGTTAACGGAAGAATTTCGCCGCACTCGTTTGACGGATATAAAAAAATTAAAATGTTCTTAGCATCCGTATTAAACAAATATGAAAAAATATTTATGCAGACTGACTCTGATGCTGAGCGCATGAAAGAAATGGGCGCAAATGAAGACAAAGTTTTTGTTATGGGCAATTTAAAATTTGATATAGAACAAAACCTTAATAATGATGAAATAAATTCATTGCAAAATGATCTTAAAACAAGAAATTACAGGATATTTATTGCTGCAAGTACGCATAAAGGCGAGGATGAAATTGTTTTATCCGTTTTTAAAAAATTAAAAGAAAAATTTGCCGATGCTAAGCTTCTTTTGGCACCAAGACATCCTCAAAGAAATGATGAAGTCTTTGAGTTGATGACAAAAACAAATTATAAATGCGAAAAACGTTCAAATAAAGAAAATTTTGAAAATAATGATATTATCCTTTTAGATACAATGGGCGAATTGTCAAAATTGTTTTCAATATGTCATATAGCCTTCATTGGCGGCAGTTTTTCTTCAACGGGCGGGCATAATCCATTGGAAGCTAATATATGGAACAAACCTGTTATATCAGGGCCGTGTACTTTTAATTTTAAAGACGTTTATAAAATTGTTACCGAAAAAAATTGTGCCGTTATTGTTAATAACGAACAAGAATTCGCTCAACAGCTTATATCGTTTTATGAAGATAAAGAAAAGTATAATAAATACTGCTCAAATGCGAAATCGGTTTTTGATGAAAACAGAGGTGCGATAAGCTATGTTTTGGAAAGAATTTAATTAATCTTTTCAAAGAAAATAATCCCATAGGGAGGAATTGTAATATACGAAAACTGTTCAAAAACTTTATCCGTATTTAAAAATTCTCCGTTTCCCGCATATTTTATATCATCAGAGTTAATAACTTCTCTCCATTGACCTTTCGGGAACATAAGACCCAAGTTTTGATTGAAAGCCTCTGACGAGAAATTAGAAACTGAAAAGACTTCATTATATATTTTTCTTGCATATATGGCATGAATGTCAGCTTGAGCATTTACAATTGTTTTTTCAATATGCCCCGAGCTTAATGCAATATTTTTTTCGGAATAAATATTTAAATCGGTAATAAACTTTTCAACACCTTTGTTAATATATAAAAATTTATCGGAGACACTGACACTGTTAAGCTTAGAATCAAGGAATGCAGGCAGTCCCGATTCATAACCTTTATCACTCAGGCAGGCTTCTTTTCCTATAGAAAATTTTCTGAAAAATTTAAAATATGATAAATCCGCATACTCATCACCTTGAAAAACCATTTTAGCTCCGGGAATGGAATAGACTTTACCAAAAACCAGTTTATGCATTTTAATTGCATTTAGATATGCGTTTTCTATTAATTCAAGCGTTGTATCTTCAGGCAAAAAGTTTTTAATAAAAAATTCTTTTCTTTCGTCATCATCCATTTTTTCCAGAGAACCTGAAACCAGAGAGGTAACGACTTTTTGAACTGCATGGGCAGCTTGTTTACACATACAGGGATTAGAAAAGTCACATATATCGCTGCCTATATTAAGCTCATTTACTGCTATTTTGGTGATTAATCTTGTACCGTCAACATTTCCGATTTCATCGTGACTCATTGCGTACTTTACTCTGGTTTGAGCATCTCTTAAAGAATAATCAAAATCACATATATTTTTTTGTCTGCAATCCCAAACTCCTAAAACAGAAGCGGCAATTTGCTTATGAAACGGAAAATCCCACTCGGAATCAAAACCTAATGCCGACAAAGAAACAGTATTATCAGATATTTTTTTTATAAATTCTTTATGATTGAATTCATTTTCCTCTCGTTCATCCTGCGGAAAAGCTCTTGTAACTCTTACATCATTATCTCTGCCGTCCTCTGCTATCATAAATGCATTCGGACAATGAAAATTAATTTCCGCAACCATCTGTTTCATTGTAAAATCACTGCACATAAATTTTGTCATATCGACTCTTAGTCCGTCGCAATGATAATTTATTATCCAGTTTAAAGCTGCACCTATAATATAATAACGAACATTAACACTATTACAGTTCCCTTCATAATTGAACTTATACCCGAAGCAATTTTCACCCTCGATATACGGCCCTGTTTTTTGAAGTTCCGCCAAATCAGGCCCTAAATGATTTGGTACTATATCCATTATTACGTTTAAATTAAGGCTGTGAGCATAATCTATAAGCTCTTTTAACTCATCCGGAGTTCCGTATGTTTGATTTGGTGCATATTTATCAACACCGTCATATCCCCAGTTAAAAGAATATGTGTTTTCGACAGGCATGATTTCAATTGCATTAAAATGTAAGTCCTCGGCGATATGCTTC